>JANOWX010000447.1:0-4870 GCA_031418175.1 Acidobacteriota bacterium
GCATGTTCACCTTGCCGTTTTCCGCCAGCGCATTGAATACGCGTTCGGCTTCGGCAGGATCGTCCATGCTGAGCGCGATGCAAAAACCGTTCGGCTGTTGGTAATACCCCGGCGGGCTGTCGGAACCGAGCACGACCGTCCCGCCCACTTCGAGCGTGGCGTGCATGACCTTGTCGGCGTACTCCGCCGGGAATTCGCCCGCCATCGGCGAAGCGCCATAGCTGAGCGAAAAGAGCGTTTGCGCGCCCAGGTGTTGTTCATAAAACTTGTAGGCAGCGGCGCATTGGCCGTTAAAATTCAGATGTGCATTCAGCTTCATTGTTTTTTTTCCTGGTTGAAGTTTAGGCGCGCGCGGCGCGTCGTTGATGCAACGCGCCGCCCAGCCAGGCGCAGGGCAAGGCCGTGAGCGCGAGCAAAATCGGGTACCACAGCGGCCCCAGGTTCATGCGGGTAGCGGCGATGGCTCCGATGGTGCTCAGGATGAAGCCGATAGCCCCGCCCACCCAAACGTGACGCATCGGCGCGTAGGGCGGAACCGCGCCGTGAGGTAACTTCCCAAGACGCCGTAAACACACCGATACGCCAGCGCCAGCAGATTGTCGCTGGTTTCGTTCATCGGCTCGCCCCAGGGCGGATACACGTTCAGCAGGTGCATCACCTGATCGGTGCCGAGCGAAAGCACGACGACGACGATAAATCCTAAAAACACCGCGCCCACGCTGCGCCACAAACGGCGGGGCGGCGCGCCGGTTCTTGTCATCGGATATCCTCTGCGCCGGCAGCTTGTCCGGCGTAAGCCTGCTGTAAGGCAGCGATGTCAAGCTTGTCCATTTTCAACATGGCTTGCATGACTCGGCCCGCTTTCTCAGGGTCTTTGTCGCGCATCAACTCGCCCAATGCGGTGGGGATGATTTGCCACGACAGGCCGTATTTATCCTTGAGCCAGCCGCATCTGGATTTTATGCCGCCTGCCGAAAGCCTCTCCCACAATTCGTCAACTTCGGCTTGCGTCTCGCAGTTGACGAAGAGCGAAATGGCTTCGCTGAACTTGAACAGCGGGCCGCCGTTGAGCGCGTGAAATTCCTGCCCTTCGAGTTGAAAGGTTCCCATCATCACCTTGCCGTCCGGCCCCGGCGTGGTGCTCAGAATCCTGGCGTCCTTAAAAAGCGAAACATAAAAATTCATGGCTTCTTCGGCTTGACCGTCGAACCACAGAAAGGGAGTGATCTTTTGCATGTCGTCTCCTTATGCGGCGGTTAGTCTGCCGGTTGAACCAAGTTGATTAGGTTGCCGCAGGTATCCTCAAAGACTACGGCAGTGACGGGGCCCATGCTGGCAGGTTCGCCGCGAAAGACGACGCCCGCAGCTTTGAGCCGTTCGTACTCAGCCTGAATGTCGCGTGTGAGAAAGGCCGTCGCCGGAATGCCCGCTGCCAATAGTGCTTGTTGATAGGTCGCGGCAGGCGGAAAGCCCAGCGGTTCCAGCACGAGTTCGACGCCCTCCGCGCCTTCGGGCGCGGTGACGGTGAGCCAGCGAAACAGCCCCATCGGAATGTCGTGCTTTTTCACGAAGCTGAGTTTTTCGGTGTAAAACTGCAAGGCTTTGTCTTGGTCGTCCACCATTATGCTGGTGAGTCTGATTTCCATGTTTGCTCCTTAAAGTTCTTTCGGGATTAACTGCGCCACGGCAGCAGCGCGCGCAATCGTTCATCGCGCAAATACAATCCGGCCCAAACCAATACGCCAGCGACAATCGGCGGAATAAAAGGGTCGCCGATGCGCACGTGCGTGGCCGTTGCGCCGCCCAAATATCCGGTCAACAAAATCGCACCGAGCATAGCGGTCTGCGGCAAGAGATAAATGACGACGCAAGCGATTTCGAGAATGCCAATGCCCAGCGCCGCCGATTCAAGATAACCGAGGCGCGCGAATTCCTGCACGAACATTGGTGGTTTCATCAGCTTAAAGGAAGCGCTGAACAGCAACATCAACGAAACCAGTCCGCTGAGAGTGCGTCCCGCCCACAGCAGCTTTTTTGAAGTCGTTGGTGGGGGCGACATCAGCGGAATCAGCCTGGGCAACCGACCGTCCGTCAGATAAAGCCCGCCCCACAACAGCGCGCCAAAGATGACGGGAAAAAGGATGTTGAACAGCGGCCCGCTCACACGCACGTGCGTAGCCGCCGCGCCGCCCAGATAGCCCGTCAGCAAAATCGCGCCCAGCACCGCCATGCGCGGAATCAGATAAACGATGGTGCAAAGCGTCAGCACTACGCCGAGCGGCAGGATGACATTTTCGAGGTAGCCGAGTTTCATCGTCTCTTCGATCACCACGGTGGGCTTGAAGAGTTTGGCTACGCCGTCGAAAAGCAGAAAGAGCGCTGGCAATGCGCTGAACGCATAACCCGTCCAGCGTTGTCCTTTTGAAATTGGGGCATTCGTTGACATGATTTTTTTCTCCGTTTACGGGGTTGAAGTTAGCGCCCGCGAGTCTGCCTGGTCAATGCTGGTCTGCGTGAAACATCCAACGGACGCCGAAGCGGTCGTTCAACGCGCCATAGAGTCCGAACGGTTGAGCAGTGAGTGGGTCGGTCACGTTGGCTCCCGCCGAGAGCTTTTGAAAAATCGCGGTCGTTTGCTCGGGCGTGCCTCCGCTCACGTAAAAGCAAACCATATTGCCCATCAAAGACTTTTCATTTGGGCGCAACCAGTCGGACGCGGAAATGTCTACGAGCGCGCCCTTGAGCCGGGCGTTGATTACGCGGGCGTGCAAAGCCGGGGGGAACATCGCTTTCATCGGCGATTCGCCCACGGTGGTCCGCGTCAACTCTCCGCCAAAAACGGAATGATAAAATTCCAGCGCCTCTTTGCAGTTGCCGTCGAGCAAGAGGTAGGTCGTTACTTGCACAGTGGTTTGCACAGTGGTTTGCATGGATGGAGTCCTTTCTTTGGTTGGTTTCGTTTTCTTCGCTTGCGCTAAAGCCGTGCCTACGCTGTTTGGTTGCACGTAGCTAAAACAACTCAACAGCAGCAAGCTCACAATGATCTTTGATTTCAGAGTATTCATAGGTCAGTCAGGTGAAATGGTTTTTCTTCTGATGAGTGGCAAAGAGTAAGGCGAGTTGGTAACTCGCCTTACCGTGAGCAAAACGCGGAACCGCCTTATTGAATCGCGCTCGGATCCATCCAGGTCAATCCCCAGCCATTGCCGTCCAAGTCTTCATAATCGTGTTGGTACATAAAGCCGTAATCCGTCGGCTCGCTGGAAGTCGAGCCGCCTGCGGCGATGGCCTTGGCGACGAGTTCATCCACGTGCGCGCGGCTTTCGCACGAGAGGGAGATCAACGCGCTGGTGTATTTGGTCGTGTCGCAGATTTCTTTCTTCGTTAACGATTTGAATATATCGTGCGTCCCCAACATCGCGTAAATGTCTTCGCTGATAATCATGCAAGTCGCCGTTTCGTCGGTGAATTGCGGGTTAAAGGTGTAACCGAGCTTGGTATAAAACTCGATGGATTTCGGCAGGTCTTTGACCGGCAGGTTCACAAAAATTTTCGTAGCCATTGGGTTCTCCTTGTGTTGTCTTGTGTTAATTGATAGCGGCGTTGATTGCTCAAGCGCCGCGTCCGCAGTTAATCATCCACGGCACGCCGAATTGATCGGTCAGCATGCCGAAACGATGCGCCCAGAACGTAGGCCCAAACGGCATAGTCACTTTGCCGTTGACGGACAAGGCTTGAAAGATGCGCGCAGCTTCGTCCTCGTCAGCTATCTCAAGCTGTGCCGAAAAGCCTTTCATTTCGGTGAAATGCGCGGGCGGATGATCGGAACCCATCAACACGCGGTCGCCGAGTTCGAGGCGCGCGTGCATGATCTTGTCCTGCCAATCGGCGGGCACGTGTTCCGCCGATGGCGCGTTTTTGTGCGTCAACATCATCGTGATCTTGCCGCCCAACGTTTGTTCGTAAAACTTGAAGGCAGCTTCGCAGTTGCCGTTGAAAGTTAAGTATGGATTCAGTTGCATAGTCGTCTCCGTTTATTGTTCGTGGCTTCGCCTGGCTTACGTTTCTAACGAATCGGACACCGTCTTCTTTTTGAACTTCACGATTTTTGCAATTAACGACTTGGGCAAGGGCTGGTTGTTGGGGAACTGCACGGAAGCCTTTCCCACGGTGTAACCTGCCAGTTCTTCGGCAAAATGCTGCAAGATGCCCGTGCCGGTGTAAAACCCCGCGAAGTTCTTATATCCCGCAATCATGATCTGCTTGTCTCGTTTCCCGCCTTTCACCAATGCGTAAGCGGGGATGTCGTAATTGAACAGCTCTGTCGCGTCAGGAACTGCTTTCAAGATGACGGCGCGCAATGCCAGCAGCGTTTTCCTGGTGTCCTCTGGCTGGCTCTCGATGTATTCATCCACTGTCTTGAATTTCTTCTTCGTGTTCATTGGTTTGTCTCCGTTCACAGATAAGTCGAATAACGCGGGCCGCTTTCGACAAGGGCAGAAAAAAATTATGCGAACTGCGCGGGCGGCACGCCTTCGAGTTCGATCACGGGACGAATCTCGACCGTGCCTACGCGCGCGCCGGGAATGCGTTCGGCAATGTTGATCGCTTCGTCCAGATTGTTTGCTTCGACGATAAAAAAGCCGCCGAGATGTTCCCGCGTTTCGGCGAATGGGCCGTCGGTAATGAGCCGTTTGCCATCGCGCACGCGCACGCTCGTCGCCACCGGATGCAGCGGCGACGTAGCGATGAACTTGCCCTCAGCCTTGAGTTGATGCGCCAAGTCGGTGGATTTCACATAACACGCGGCGCGTTCGCTTTCGCTCATCGCGTTTTCTTCCATATAAATCATCAGCATGTATTTCATCGG
>JANOWX010000448.1:0-3746 GCA_031418175.1 Acidobacteriota bacterium
GATGCCGCAGATTGAAGCTGCGGCGCAACGCAGCGGCCAAGCTATCGCTGAATTTTTGACAGACCTTGTCGAAGACCCCGTCGCTGAACCTTATGACGAAGAGTTGGAGAAGCTGTTGCTGGAAGGCTTAGACAGCGGCCCAGCCACGCCAATGACCAAAGCAGACTGGGACGAAATTCGGCAACAAGGGCTGGCACGAATCGCACAGCAAACGCGACTTGAAAGCAATCTTTGAAACCAAGCCCTAAATCGGCTCTGAAATTTTTTCAGTTCGTGCCTCAAACACCAAACTTGCCAGCAACCCTATAACAAACGTCGTCACCGACCCGATCAACACATACCATTGCCACGAGACCGGGGTGCCGAACTTGACGTAAAGCATCACCGCCGCGCCCGCCAGAATGCCCACGATGGCGGCTTTGGATTGCACGCGCTTGGTAAAGGTGCCCAGGAAGAAGATGCCGAGAATCACCCCGTTGGTGAAGGATTGGATGTCCAACACCTGATCCACCATGCTGCGCGTCAGATAGAAAGCGGCGAACATGCCAGTCGTGATTTGCACCACGCCCCACAGCGCGGTGAACAGTTTCGACGCGGCGATGTACTGTTTTTCGGACTTCTTCCCCGCCGTCATTGGCATATAAAAATCGGCCATCGTCGTCGCCGCCTGCGAATTGAGCGACGAGGTGAAGGCCGCCGCCGCAATCGCCGCGATGACCAACCCGGTGATACCCGTGGGCAGATGATTGACGATGAAATGCGGGAAGATGCGATCCGCCCGCACGCGCCCATCCACCAAAAACGCCCCCATCTCGCCCGCTGCGTAACCGTTATAAAACACGTAGAGCATCACGCCGATCAACAGAAACAAGGCGAATTGCGCGAAGACGACCACGCCGCTAACCAACAGTGCCTTGCGCGCCGCGCTGGGCGAAGCGCCGCACAGGTAACGCTGCACCATCAATTGATCTGTCCCGTGTGTCGCCGTCGTCAGGAACGCCCCGCCGATCAGGCCCGACCAGAAGGTGTAGCTCTTGGTGATGCTCCAGGTGAAATCAAATAAGGTGAATTTGCCTGCCGCCGCGCCTACGCTGACGATTTCGTTCCAACCGCCGGGAATCTTGCTGAGCAGAATGAACGCGGCGACAAACGCCCCGATCAGATAAATTCCAAGCTGCGTCACGTCCGTCCAGATGACGGCGTCAATGCCGCCGAAGTATGAAAAGATGATCGTCGCCACGCCCATCACCAGCACCGAAAAAATGATGACCGTCAACGTCGGATCGAGCGCCGGAAACCACGCGCGCGCCGCCGCCTCCGCACCCGGCAACGCCAGCATGACCGCCGCCAACACGAGGCCGGTGAGATAAAGCCGGAAGCCGTCGGCAATGCTGCGCGTCAACAGAAAGAGCGAGGAAGCCACACGCCGCACGCCGCTGCCGAAGCGTTGCCCCAACAATTGATAGACGGTCATCAATTCGCCGCGAAAATACAGCGGCACAAAGATCAACGTCACTGCCAGCCGCCCGAACAGATACCCCAGCACCAACTGCAAAAACGTAAAATTGCCCGTGAAGGCAAACCCCGGCACGCTGACAAAAGTCAGGCTGCTGGTTTCAGTCGAAACGACCGAAGCCATAATCGCCCACCACGGTACGCGCTGGCCGCTGACGAAATAGTCTTTGACCTCGCTGCGTTCGCGCCGCGAGAACCACGCGCCGAACAACACCGTGCCAGTCAGATAAGCGAATAAGATAAACAGGTCGAGGGCTTTCATAGCCTCTTTTTACAGGCAAGCGGGGAAAAGGGGAAGGGCCGACGAGCCTGGAGAGAGAGGTAGAAGGAACTGATTGGCTTCAGTCCCCGCCCCCTCCGAACCGGACGGGCGGTTCTCCCGCATCCGGCTCTCCGGTGGGTAGTGCACCTCTGCAAGGATTGACGGTCACACGCGCAGGCCGCTGCCGGATTACAGCGGTTTCAGTTTGAGTGTTCAGGCTGACTAACCACGGGGGACACCGGGAACACGGGGAAAGACGGGCCTTGCTCTTCCCCCCGTGCTCCCCGTGGTTGGTTCAAGCTGAACACCCAAGTCGAAACCGCTGTAAACAACCCAAGCGCGTCAAATTAGACATTGCGCCAGTGTTGGTGATCGCTCCCACGGCCACGTCCGCGTTTGCCCGCACGCTGGAAGCGCGGCGTAACCAGGTGGCGTCCTTTCCTTACGTGGTAAAAAGTGGTTGCGTTAATTGCGTGTCCCTTCAGTTCGCATCACGCCGTCAGCAGCACGCCCTGCAACGCTTCCAGCCGGTTGCGCGCTTTGCGGATTTGCCGCTCCACTTGCGCCAGCAAATCCATGAACAAATCCACACCCATCGTATCGGCGTTTTCGACACGCAGTTTCAGGCGGTACAGTTCCGATGAAGTGATCGCGGCGATTTCCATCTCCAGCTTCGACACCTGCTCTTTGGTTTCGGCGACGCGCCGTGTGAGCCAGATCAATTCAGGCGAATTGCCGGCCGCCGCGTCATTCGCCTGGCCTGCTTCCAGAATGGCTTCCAGCGTTTCGTGCGCGCCGGTCTCATAAGCGCGATTGGCCTCGATCATCAGTTGGTGGCAATGCCCGCGCGCCGAATCGTCGTCGGCCAGATCGGGATGAAACTTGCGCGCGACTTCGCGGTAGAGCTTTTTGAGCTTGTCGGCGTGAAAGCGGTTTTGGCCGCAACCGACTTCGTCAGCGGCCAGCGACTCGCCGTCCAACAGGTCTTCGTCCGGCAAGAGGCCTTGCAGCTTGGCGATTTGGTTTTCGATCACGGCCAGTTCGTCGTAACGCGCGCCGATGATTTGCAGGTAGCGCGTCTCGAACAGTTTCATCTGGCTTTGCAACGTCGCCAGTTGCGGTTCGGCGGCGGCCAGCCGCGCTGCCAGTTCTTTCAACTCGGCCCGTTTGCGCGCGCTCGCGCGCTGGTCGGAATCGTTGCTCAAGATCAATTCAGCCATGCGTAATTCTCACCAAAAAAGTCCCGCGTTACTGCTCCACCACCTTCACGCCCGCTGGCGCTTTGAAGGCAAACTGCGCTTCGCCCGCCGGAGCATTCTCGCGCACGTTGCTGAAGAGGAAATCGGAGCGCGCGTTGTTACGGTCAAGCAGCACCAGCCGCGCCAATTGCAAACTGCCGGGTTCGACTTCGAGCAGCAATTCGCGGAAGTCCTGGGTGCGTTTTGGCACCAGCCGCAAGACACGATTGCCGGCTTTGGTGGGCGCTTCGGCGGCGAATTCGATGCGCTGGAAATCGCGCCGCAGTTTGCCCCGTCCGAGCAGGAAGGCGAAGGGTGCGCGCAGGTCGTCAGAATCGCGCACGGCGCTGCGCGTCGCCAGTTTTTCGGCCTCGACGTATTCGTACAGCCATTTACCATCGCTGATGAATTGCTTGCGTTCCGGTGCGCTGTAATCCCAACGCATGCGGCCCGGTTTTTTCAGCAACAGCGTGCCGCTCTCGCGCCGCGTGCGTTCGCCGCGCGCGTTGTAAACCTGGGTGAAATCGGCGGCCAGCGAGTTCAGCCGGTCATACTTGGTTTGCAAGGCGTTGATCAACGTAGTCAGGTCGCCGGCTTGAAGTGGCGCGGGCGTGGTGGGGTACAGCGAGCGGTCGCGCAATGAGATTAAGGCAAGGTATTTGCATGGGGCGGTCGGCGTAGGGGCAGACCTGTGTGTCTGCCCCGGTGGCGGCAAACCTTCCCGAATACGA
>JANOWX010000449.1:0-7110 GCA_031418175.1 Acidobacteriota bacterium
TCTACTTTCCACCACAGGCTGAAGCCTGAACTCCATGCTCTGTTGCTGAAACGCTAAGTTACTTTGAAGATAGCTTGAGTGCTTCGCTCAAGACGCGCCCGCTGCTGTTGCTGGGTGGTTGCACTTTCAACAGCGTCGCCAGTGTGGGCGCAATGTCCGCCGGGCTGCTGGCGTTGTGATGCTGTCCTGGCGCAATGCCCGCGCCGTAAAAGATCACCGGCACGTGCGTGTCGTAGCTGTACGGCGTGCCGTGCGTCGTCAGCGAGGTTTCGCCGAAAAAGTAAAACGGTTGCGGCACGACCACGAGGTTGCCGTTGCGTTGCAGGTAAAAACCATTCGCCACGCTGCGGCCGATCGCATTGGCCGGGGCACGGCCTTGCCGCAATTGCGTGCGCGTCAGACATTCGCCGATGCCTGGCAGGTTCAGCAGCGCGGCTTGCGCGACGGCTTCGACCTCGGCGGTCGTGAGTTTGCGGCGTTCGATGGCGGCTTCGTCGAGATAGACGTTGCCGTAGTTGAAATAGAGCACCCATTTTTCTTCGCCGAAACGTTGCGCGAGCGCCGTCTGGACGGCTTCCTGCGCGGCTTTGTTATCCAGGCGGCCACCGTAGCCCAACTCTTTGACCTGTTCCGGCACGGGCGCGACGCCGTGGTCGGCGGTCAGCGCGATGACGACGTTTTGCAGGCCGATCTTCTTGTCCAGATAGCCGAAAAACTCGGCCAGCAGCCGGTCGGTGCGCAGCGTGATGTCTTGCACTTCGTGACTGTAGGGGCCGTAAGCGTGACCGACCAGATCATTGGCCGAAAAGCTGATCGTCAGCACGTCCGTCGTGTCGTCAGCGCCGAGCGATTCGCTTTCAATCGCGGCTTTCGCCAGCGCCACCAGGTTTTCGTTGGCAAAGGGCGAGGCGTCGAATTGCGCGTAATACTTCGCGCCCGGTTTGTCTTCGCCGCCGTTAAGCGTGTAAGGGAAAGTGAAGCCGTAACGCGCCTTGCGTTCATACACCGCATCGTCGGGCGCGGAGCGTTGATAGGCCGTGGCGGGCAACAGCCGCTCCCATTTCGCGCCGAAGTATTTATCGCAATGCGCTTCCTGATTGAAGCGTTTCACCCAGGCGGGCAGGTCGCCGAAGTAATAGGTGCTGGAAACGAAGTTGCCCGTCGTCAGGTCGAACCAATACGCGCCGTTGGGCCGTTTGCCGGCGGGCAAGATGGCGGAGCGGTCTTTGTAGGAAAGGCCGATGACTTTGGCCTGGCCCTGCGTGGCGAGCCGCAATTCGTCGCCCAGCGTGGTGCCCAGCAATTTGTGCGGTGCGGCGGCGCGCGTGCCCTCTTTCGCGCCCAACGCAGTGTATTGCGCTTTGTCGTCAGATACGCTGGTGACCGGCTTACCCAGTTCGCGGTCGTACCATTCGTTGCCGATGATGCCGGTCATGGCGGGCGGCGCGCCGGTCATAAAGGTCGCGTGTCCGCACGCCGTAACCGTGGGCGAATGAATGTAGTTGGCATTGGTGAAAACCGCGCCGCCCTTCAGCAAACGTTTGAAGCCGCCTTCGACAAACTGGTCCTCAAAGCGTTGCAGGTAATCGTAACGTAACTGGTCAATCACGATGCCGACGACCAACTTCACCGGCAGCTTCGCTGGTTTGGCCGCCGTCAATTTGGCCGCCCCGCGCCGTTGTTGCGCAGCCGCGCTGCCGCCATTGAAACTAGCGAGTATTAGGATCAGACAGAACAACGCGATGAACTGACGTTGCAGCTTGCTGAATTGCATGAGTGCTCCTTGCGCTGATGGGTTGAAAAGATGTGAACGCTTCTGGCCAGGCAGAATACTGAGTGTCGTGAGTGAACACAAGACGCCAGCCGGCTCAAGCTGCGCAAACACCGAAACGTCACAGTAATTCAAAGCAGACCAGAAACTCACGATTGCCATCCGCCCCCAGAATCGGCGAATCCAGCACCCCGCGCGTCTGCATCCCCAAACTTTCCGCGCACGCGCAAACCTCCCGCACCACGCGTTGCTGCGCCGCCGCGTCGCGCACAATACCGCCCCTGCCAACCTCACTGCGGCCTACTTCAAATTGCGGCTTGACCAGCGCGATGACCCAGGCCGGACGCGCCAGCAACGGCGGCAACACCGGCAGGATTTTGTCCAACGAGATAAACGAGACATCCAGCACCGCCCCGTCAAAGCGTTCGCTGAAATCTTGCGGCTGCAAATAACGCGCATTGACGTGTTCGCGCACCTCTATGCGCGGGTCGTTGCGCAGCTTCCAATCCAACTGCCCGTGCCCCACATCCAAGGCCACCACCCGCGCCGCGCCGCGTTGCAACAAACAATCGGTAAACCCGCCCGTCGAAGCCCCAATATCCAGGCAAAGCTTGCCCTCCACCGCCACGCCGAATTGCGCCAACGCCGCCGCCAGCTTCACCCCGCCCCGGCTCACAAACGGCAGCGTCGCTTTGATCGTCAACGCCGCCTCCACCGCCACCAAATGCCCGGCCTTATCCAGCCGCTGCTCACCCGCGAAGACCTGCCCGGCCAGAATCAACGCCTGCGCCTGGGTGCGCGTCGCGGCCAACCCGCGCGTCACCAGCAGCTTGTCCAACCGTTCTTTCGGCGATTTTTCCTTCACGTGAATGCCCTCTCGAACGCGCTAAAAGTGCCGTCAATAGCGGCGGCGCCCAATGATAGCGGATGATCGCAAAGCCAAATGGCCCCGTTGACAGACCCTGCCCCGAATGGCATTATGCGCCTTCTTCAAACGCGCCCGTAGCTCAGTTGGATAGAGCGTTTGGCTACGAACCAAAAGGTCGCACGTTCGAGTCGTGCCGGGCGCATCAAGCAAATCAAATACTTACGGGCACCAAGCGGTGCCCGTTTTGCTTTTACTTCCACAATCCGCGCACTTCGCAATGCGATTACGAATAGATTGCGAATAGAATTAAACTAGCCGGTAACGCGCCCACCTACGCTCTTTTTCGCGCTTCAAGGCACCTTGTATTTGGAGCTTTCTAAGTAGATATGAGGCTCGTTGCACATTCACGTTAAGCAAAGTACGACATTCCTCATTGCTGATGCTCCCAACTTTGCGCACATAAGCCAAAATCTTTTCCTCATCAGACGGCTCAGGTAAAGCCGCTGCTACGTCCTTTCCTGACTTCAGCGTGTAGTAGGCCCACCGCTTGGTGTTTTGTTGCTCGGTCAGGCCAAGTTGCACCAAGCCGCGCAACTCCCGATTGGCAGTCACGGAATCAACGTGATTCAGCCGCTGGTAATAACTGTTGGTGATCTGCTGATTGTTGCGCAAATAGACCAGCGCCAGCCGTTGATGATCGTTGAGCGGCAATGAGGCAAACTGATTCAGCCAAGCCTTGCCGCCTCTAAAAATATGCGCACCAAAAGATGTTGTGCCAGGAGTACCAGACCAAGCGAAAAGCAAATCTCCAGGATTTACAAGAAACTTTTCTGGCAACTCACGGCGAGACAAATTGAACCTCGCGTCAGGGTTGTTGAGATTTTGTATGCGAATGATTGGCAAACCATCCTGCCCTCAATCCGAAGGCTTGAACGCATATCCATTAACCAAGTTAAACATCTCTCCAAGAGTGGCTTTTACCCAGCCCTTTGGTGAATCACTCATACAGCCAACACCTCGTTCAACTCATTCAACAACGGCATCAATTCCTCTCCGAAAGTTTGGTAAGCCCGGCCCAGGCCACCGCGTTGGGTAAAGTGCAGGTAATCGAAATCACTCATCTCGATTTGGAAGCTGGCAGCGATATAGTCCCAGATTAGCTTCATCCATTGGCGTTATTCAGTAGTAAAGCAGCAGCGGCGCTGTTCCTGTTTAAGTCAAGAATTCAATCACGTTGTTATGAAACGCTTTCAACCAAGTCTAACTCCGCCACCGTCTCCACATGAAACGTCTGCGGAAACATATCCAGCACCGTCACCGCCCTTAATTCATAGCCATACGCGGCCAACAGCTTCACGTCGCGCGCCAGCGTCGCCGGGTCGCAGGAAACGTAAACCAGTTGCGGCGGGGCGAGGGCGGCCAGGCGTTCGATAACGATGGCGCCGGCTCCGGCGCGGGGCGGGTCGAGCAGCACCAAGTCGGGGCAAGGTTGTTCGGCGGCTTTGTATTTCAGCCAGGCTTCGACCGAGACGGCGTCGTAGCGCACGTTCGCCACGTTGTTGGCGCGCGCGTTTTCGGCGCCGTGGTTGGCGGCGAGGCGGTTGCCTTCGACGGCGATGACTTGGGTGAAGCGTTGTGCCAGGGGCAGGCTGAAAAGGCCTACGCCGGCGTAAAGGTCAACGGCGAGCGCGCCGCTGCGGGCGTTGACGACGGTGCGCACGAGTTCTTCGACCAGCAAGCGGTTGCTTTGAAAGAAGGAGCGCACGCCGAAGCTGTAATCGAAACCGGCGATGTGTTGGTGCGCGGTGCCGAGGGCGTCCACTTCGTGCGCCTTGTCGTTGGCGCCGGTGGCGGGGCTGACGATTATGCCGTCGTCGCCGGCGGTCAGGTAAACGCGCGTCGCGCCGTGTGGTATCAGTTCCGGCTCGGCGTGCAAGCGCTGCAATTCGCGGTTGGCGGCGGGCAGCAGGATGGGACAAGCGTTGACCGCGCAAACTTCGTGCGTGCCTGCGCGGAAATAGCCGATGCGCGACGGGCCGTCGTCAACACGTTGGATTTTGATTTCGGCGCGGGCGCGATAGCCGAATTCATCCGCCGCGCGCGTGGCGATTTCGCCCGTCCAATCAATCCCGCCCAGGCGGCGCAGCGATTCGCGCACGAACTCGGCTTTGACCTGGAGTTGCGCGGCGTAGTTCAGGTGTTGCAACTGGCAACCGCCACAGTCACCGAAGTGCGGACAAGGCGGCGGGCGGCGTGTGGGCGCGGGGGTGAGCAACTCTTCGATGACGGCGCGGGCGAAGTTGCGGCCCGTTTCGACAATGCGAATGCGCGCGCGGTCAGCGGGCGCGGCAAAGGGCACAAAGACGGTTTGGCCGCTGACGCGCGCGAGACCGTCGCCGCCGTACACCAGTTTTTCGATGGTGACCTCGTGCGTCGTGCCGATTGACACATCGGTGACGGTTGGTTCGTCGGTGGAAACTGCCATAGGCAATTGCGGATTGCGGATTGCGGATTTGCCAGCCGCAATCCGCAATCAAAGATAAAACAGGCTCAGGCGCGGCACCTGGTAAAGCTCGCGCAAGCGGCGCGCGACGTAATTGGCGCGCGTCTGTTCGTATATTTCCTTGCCCATCTTTTCGCGGTATGTGCGCAGTTGGCGTTTGGCGTCGGCTTCGAGTTCAGCCAGCGTGTCGGCGCTGCTGCTCTGTTTGAGACCGCTGAGCAGCAACTCTTCGACGCTGGTCAGATCGCGTTCGAGGGCCTCGGTGTCTATGTGCGCGGCGGCTTGGATGTCGTGGAGCAGTTGCTGCAAGCGCTCTGTCGCGCGGGCGAAGGTCTCGGCCAAGGGCGCTGTGCCGGCGTTTCTGATGCGCAAATTTTCCAGCAGTTCGTGATGCTCGCTCAGGAATTCAACCAGACGCGCTTTGGCAAAGGGCGCGGCCTCGGTGGATTTTTTGCCGTTGCCGTGCTGGCCGTTGGCAGCACCACGCTCGCTCGGGCTGGTTCCATTGCTGCCGACGCGCGTTTCGCAATAGTCCAGGTATTGCGCTTCGATTTCCTGCTGGCAAAAGAGCAACGAGTTGATTTTGCGCCCACGGTGCGCGCGTTTGTCGTAGCCATCGAACGAGGTATTGATGCCGCGCAAGACGATGTGCAACGGGAAGCCGCGCTGTTTCCAGCCTTCGATCAAGGCCCAATCAAGCGGCGAGACCAGCATGTGGCTGCCGCGCCGTTTGACGAATTCGTTTTCGACTTCGGTAAAGTAATTGAAGTAGTTCATGCCGCAAGAATGCGAGGCCTGGTCTCCTGCCTCGGCTTTAGCAAATCAGTTTAGTCAATTGTGTTTCACCAATCTCAGCGGCTGATCTTTGTTGCGTCTGGCAAACCGTCGGGCGGCTTGCTCATATTTTTTTCAGCTTGGCTTCTGTAGAAATGCCAACGCGCGACATCTTAGCGTGCACGTTGAAGCGTGTCCAACTTGCGGTCGTTGATTGAATCCGTTCGGACAGAATTATTTTCGAGCGGCGGTGGCAACCCAAACAAACGCGATTTTGCCTTGTATTCACAGGCCTTTGCGCAATCTGGACACTTCGCCCACCAGCAACGCGCGCGTCGTGCCGTCCGCCAGTTGCAACAACAACGCGCCGTCTTTGGTCAGGCCCGCCGTCGTGCCGGTCACTTGTTCATCAGCGAGCGTGACGGCCACCGCTTGGCCGTGCGCGTAGCTGGAAAGTTGCTGCCAGCGTTCGACGATTGAACGCCCTGCGTCGTGTTGCCAGCGCGTGTACCAATGCGCCAAACGCGCCAACAAACGATCACGAAATTCGGCGGCATCAACCGCGTGACCGAGTTGCAAGGCCAGCGAAGTCGCCGTCGCGCTGATTTCGGGCGGGAACTGTTGGTGGTTGAGATTGACGCCGATGCCGATGATGACGCGCGCGGCGTGTGCGCCGCTGCTGGCGCCTTCGACCAGAATGCCGCAGACCTTGCGTTCGCCAATCAACACATCGTTGGGCCATTTGATGTCCAGCCCAGCCGCGTTGTATTGCGCAATGGTTTCGGCCACCGCCACCGCCGCCAGCAAACTCAGCAGCGCAATGTTTGTTCCCAACGGCGGACGCAAGAGCACCGACAGATACAAACCTTCGCCCGGCGTCGAAACCCAGGTGCGCGCGCGCCGCCCGCGCCCGGCGGTTTGCTCATCGGCAATCACGCAGGTGAATTCGGGCGCGCCGGCCAGTTGTTTGAGGTAGTCGTTGGTGGAGCCGAGGGTGGCAAAGTGGTGAATGATGAAGGGAGCGCGATTGATGATCTGCATAAAGCAAAAGGCAAAAGGCAAAAATCAAAAATGGGAAGCAGCAGTGCCGCCCTTTGCCTTTTGCCTTTTGGGCGCTACTGGAAAGTTTGTGGGTGCGCCCGCTGCTGCGCGGCTCTGCCGCCTGATGTGCGGAAGGTCACAGACCTTCCGCAC
>JANOWX010000450.1:0-1814 GCA_031418175.1 Acidobacteriota bacterium
GCTGCGCTTTTTGGCGTCGTATACCTGGGCGAAATCGCTCGACAACAATTCGGGTTCGGGCACGGGCGCGACGTTCACGAATTTTGACGGCGATCAAACGCGACTCAACCTCAATCGCGGCTTGTCGGATTTCGACCGCAAACATCGTCTCGTCGTGAATTTCAGCTACAACATTCCGAAGTTTGGCTTTGGTTTGAATGACACGGCGCTTGGCAAACGCTTGTTCGACGGCTGGCAACTCGCGGGCGTAGGCGTGATGCAATCGGGCACGCCCATCAGCATTCTCGACACGAGCGGCGCGGCGTTTTACGGCACGGCCAACAGCCGCGCGAGCTTTGCGCCTGGCGCGACCGTTGAAACCGCAACCTTGTCGGGCCGCGTGCAGGATCGTTTGAATGAATACTTCAGCAAGGCGGCCTTCGTGCGCTCAGGCAATGAATTCGGCAACGCCGGGCGCAACATCCTGCGCGGGCCTCGGCAACGCAATCTCGATTTGTCAGTCAACAAACGCTTTGCCGTGACTGAAAAATTCGGGCTGGAATGGCGCGCGGAGTTTTTCAATCTCTTCAACCTCGTCAACTTCGCCAATCCTGGCGGCAGCATCACGGCGGCGAGTTACGGTACGATTCGCAGCACGACGGGCAATCCGCGCGTAATTCAATTCGCCTTGAAACTGACTTATTGAAACCATGAACAGACTTTCCAATTTCACCCTCAACAAACAATCGCTGCGGCATTCAATCATGCTGCTCTCGTTCGCGGCGCTGCTCTGGTACACAGCCGCGCCGCTTGAGGCGCAGGAACGGCAGGCGACGACTGCGCGCAAAACCGCGCCGAGCGTCCTGTTTATCGGCAACAGTTTTACGTTTGGCTCCGGCACGCCCGTGAAAGAGTACCGCCCGCAAACCGTCACCGATTTGAACGGAACGAATATCGGCGGCGTGCCCGCACTCTTCAAGGCTTTTGTCACGCAGGCGGGACGCGATTTCAACGTCAATCTGGAAACCTCGCCCGGCAAGAATCTGGCTTATCACATCAAAGAGAAGGCTGCGGTCATCGGTCAGTCGTGGGATTACGTGCTGTTGCAAGGGCACAGCATGCTTGATCTAAGCAAACCGGGTGACCCGACCACACACGCCCGCGCGGCCAGAGAGTTGGCTGAATTACTGCGCAGCAAAAACCCTAAAGCGGACATTCGGCTCGTCGCCACGTGGTCGCGCGCCGATCAGACCTATCCACAAACCGGCCATTGGCATGGCCAACCGATTGAGAAAATGGCAATGGATATTCGCCGTGGTTACGATCTGGCGCTGACGGAAAGTGCGCCGCTGATCCGCAGCGTAATTCCGGTGGGCGAAGCGTGGAATCGGGCAATCAAAAATGGCGTAGCGGATCCGAATCCGTATGATGGAATTACTCCCGGCCAACTCGATCTGTGGGGCAACGATCATTACCACGCCAGTGTGGCAGGGTACTATCTGGAGGCGCTGCTGATTTTTGCCGACCTCACCGGACTCGATCCGCGTTCGTTGGGCAAGCACGAGCTTGCGGCGGCTGAACTCGGCCTTACGCCAGAACAAGCTGTCACGTTGCAAAAGCTAGCGTATGACGAACTGACCGCGATCAAAGGCCGTCCGCGCTTGCGATCATTCAAACCCGTCAAGGCTAAGGAAAAAGGTATTCAATGAGATTTCACGTTTTGCTGTTGTTTTGTGCGTTGCTGCTGGGCAGCGAGTTGTCATTTGCCCAAGCGGTGCGCGGGCGCATCGAAGGCACGGTCAAAGATCAACAAGGGCAATTGATCCCAAATGCCG
>JANOWX010000451.1:0-7331 GCA_031418175.1 Acidobacteriota bacterium
TCTACACAAGTATCCGCTTCTCCCGCTCCAGCGGAGCGCAATGTTTATAGAACCATTGCCAAATCAAGCTTAGCTCCAGTAGGAGCGGCATCTGTCCGCGTCAGATGCCGCTCCTACCGGAGCTAGCAAGCCAGACGCGCAGACCCCTATAAACATTGCGCTCCGCTGGAGCGAGGGAAACTTGTGTAGAAACGAATGCCTGCCAGGCTGCGGGCCGTGGTGACTCACCCCTTGGTATTCCGAAGCGTCTTCCGGCCAGACACGCAGGCTGGAAGCACTGCGCTCCCAGGGGTTGAGTAGTTGCCTATGTCCGCACTTTATCCCGGCCAGCGTTGGTTGTTCTGTAACGCCAGTAACCAAGTCGAAAACAAAAACGCCAAAAACAAAAGCGATGCCGTAGAGTTTGCCTCTACAGCATCGCCTCTAGTAAGACTGTCTGGCCACCCGCACTACTTCTTCTTGGGCGGCACGATGGCGTCTTTGCAAGCCTTCGCCACGCGGAACTTGACGACGGTCTTGGCGGGAATCTTGATTTCCGCGCCGGTCGCCGGGTTGCGGCCTTTGCGCGCCTTGCGGGCCGCTTTGACCAGTTTGCCAATGCCCGGGATGGTGAACGCGCCGGCCTTCTTGGTTTGCGCCAAGGCGACGGCGGCCATTTCATCGAGGACTTCGCCTGCGGTCTTCTTGCTTAGGCCGAATTTCTCGGCGAAGTGAGCGGCCAGTTGGCTTTTGGTCATCAGTTTAGCTGCTGCTGCTGCTGCCATTGTGTTGTCTCCTTTTTGAATTGAATGGGTCTACAACTGTTCATTGAATGTTGAGCACCGCACTGCCGCCGGGTGAACCGGACTCTGGCGCCAAACATGAAAAGCTGCCGAATGATGGTTGAGATCAGAAGCGAATTGCGGTGCGCGGGCGCAAGAGCGAAATGCAATGATAAGTGCTCTTTGCTCGAACGCTTGTTCGAGCGGGTCGTTTTGCCCGAGGGGACGCTTACACGCGCTTGCCAGTGCCACTTCATTTGCGTTGCCGCGCCTGAAGTTTAGGGTTGAAAGAACTACATTGTTTTCCTGAAACGCGCGGCAGTATAGCTTAGCGAATTGGGGCGCGCAAGACGAAAAGCCTGATTTTGCAGGGGCAAAAGCCTTGTAACGTGGCGAGAGCGCGTCAGTATTGAACATCCTGACGTGTGCTGGGCCGTGTGCTGACAAGTTGTGTGAGCGCCGGGCCAGTGTGAAAGAGCGGCGCATGGCGGTGTTTGAACCGTGAACTTGTTGCCGGTATTGCGCGCGCACGGGCGGCGCTTTCAGTGCTGCTCCGGCATTGCAAAAACTCGCCGGTTTAGTTTAGAGTCGGCACCGCATTGCGCGCCTTTAGCCGCGTGTTTATTGATGATTGCCCGCGTGACGGTTGGCCACACAGCATCTGCCGGCCGTGTCCGCGGCCACTCTCATTCGTCAGAAATTTCTGGCCGGAAATTACTTGGAGGTTTAGGAACGATGCCGTTAGCAACTTGCCCGCAGTGTGAAGCCGAGATTCACGTTGATGAAGAGATTGATAAAGGTGAAACCATGCATTGCGAGGAATGCGATACGAAACTCGAAGTCGTGGGACTCGACCCCATTGAACTCGATGTGGTTTTTGACGAAGAGGAAGAAGATACCCTCGATGAAGATGAGTTTTGAGTGCGGCGGCGTGCGTGCCATAGCATTCAAGAAAAAGAGATTCTCTCCCACGTTTTTCTTGACCGCACGCACGCCGCGCACAAACGGCGCGGCGGCGGATGTGAATTGCGATCTATTTTGCTTCCCTCAGGCAGTCAAATAACGCGCGGCTCGCGCGCGTGTCAATTTCCTGGCTACGCACGCGTCCCCGCGCGCAGGGCTTTTGCAAAGTCTTCAGCGGTGCAACCTGGAACTCTTCACTGACTCCTGTTTTACTGAAATAACAAGCGTCAGCACATACCTTCAAGCAGGCGGTATTGCGGCTTTGCAAAGGCGCTGTCTCCGCCTGCGTACTCAAAGAAAGACAAAAGGCGCATAGGGGGTTGGAACCCTGTGCGCCTTTTGTTTACCAGACGGTTGTGCGTCCGCTTGTTTAGGGCTTCTTCGGCATGGCTTTTTCGGCCGCGCCTTTGGTGGCGTCGGCAGCCCCAGCCGCCGCGCCTTTGGCAGCCCCAGCGGCTTTGCCCATCAAACCGCCCGCTGTGCCCGCCGCCGCGCCCATTGCGCCTTTTGCGGCATCGGCCATCGCGCCCGCCTTCTTCGCCGTTTCAGTCAGCGAAGTCACGGTCGCGATCAAACCGCCCAGCGTCTTTGCGGTGCCTGGGGCCTTGATGTCCTTGATGCCGGCGAGGCTGGCGACGACTTTGTCAATGCCGGCTTTGACCGGGGCCGGAGCGCCTGCGGCCGCGTCGGTCAGGTGCATTTTGGTCGTCGTGAGCATGTCCTGCGCGCCTTGATAATTCTTTTCTTTCAGTTCGCCCACCGCTTTGGTGAGGCTGTCTTTGGCGCTGGTCAGGTGATCAACGGCAGTCAATGCGGGTGTTGCGAGTGCGGCGGGCGTCGGCGCCGCTGTGACCGGCGAAGCGGCCGGAACTGTTTCGGTTTTGGGAGCCTCAGGTTGTGAACAGGCCGAAAGCGCGAGCGCAGTGCCGAGCAAACCAGTCGAAAAAACGGTTACGAATGCTTGTTTCATTGAATTCCTCCGAAGTGATTGAGTTGCGGTTTGGGTAGGCCGCACAACACAGCGTTGTGTGACCCGCTTGGAACCGTCGAGGCAGCGGCGCGCAGATGCGGGACGTTAATTGATTCTTTCAGCCGCTAATGGTTGCGAAATACTTGGCCTCCGACGTGGAGAGAGCGCGCGCAGGAGGCCAAGTGGTTGATGAATTGCCAAGTTAGCCAGCCTAGCCAGCCTAGCCAGCCTAATTGGATTTCTTCTTTTTCTTGGAAGACTTTTCGTCAGCGGGTTTTTCTTCAGCCGGAGATGCTGCCGGGTCGGCAGTATCAGCCGCCTTCTTGGACGATTTCTTCTTCTTGGCAGGCTTTTCTTCAGCCGGCTTTTCTTCGGATGATTTTGCCTCAGCCGGAACTGCTGCCGGGTCGGGAGTATCAGCCGCCTTCTTGGACGATTTCTTCTTCTTGGCAGGCTTTTCTTCAGCCGGCTTTTCTTCGGATGATTTTGCCTCAGCCGGAGCCGCCGCCGGGTCAGCAGTTTCAGCCGCCTTCTTGGCCTTCTTCTTGGCTTTCTTTTTGGGCTTCTTCTTCGTCATCATTTCGCCTTCAGCCGCAGGCGTGGCGCCGCCAGCAGGCGGGGGATTCTGGCCCAACGCGCATACGCTGATGAACGCGGCCAGCACGAGCGTAACGATGGTCTTTTTCATAACTGTCATTCTCCTTCAGTGGTGGTGATGGGAGTTTTTTTTTGAGAGAGCCGGTTTGCCAAATCCTGGCGGCGCGCGCCGCCGAGCTTACCGGTTGCGAAAGACTGCAACCGATATGCCAGTCAAGCAGGCAGATAGCAAGGCGTTTTCAATGGATTTGGGGCGCGCCATAGCAGCGCTGAGGCGGATTGGCCGGGGCGGTTTTGCCGCCTGAACACAGAACTGCCACGCTGCTGTGGGGGCGGCCAGCCAATGAGGTCAATCCTCATCGGCGGTTTTGCTTGGACTGACAACAGGATTGGCCGGACGTGCCGGGGCGTGGTTAAACAGCGCTTCCATCTGTTCCAGGTCTTTTAGACAAGCGCCGCTCAGGGCGGCTAAATCCGGCGCCGTGCCGGCGGTGATTTGTTCAACCAGTTGATCGAAGTGGTTCGCCGTTTCGCGCCCATTGCGCCGGGCGGCCAGCAGGGGCCGCAATTCCTGCCAGGTTTCGCCCAAGGCCTTCACCCGTTCACGCAGCAATTCTTTGTTATCCAGTTGCGCCCACAGTTCGATTTCGCGCGCCAAAAAAATCAGCCGGTTGAATTCCAGCGGCAGGCCGCGCGTGCCCAACCGGGCGCGCTGTTCGCTGACGATGGCTTGCAGTTGATTGAGCGCGAAGCGCGCGTTGACGGTGTGCTGTTCATTCAACGCCTGCGCGAGTTCGACGCGATAGAGCGTGAAGAAGTCTTGCATGACCGGCGAGATGTCGGGTTGATTGAGTTGGGGCGCGGGCAACTGTTGGGTCTTGCGCGCAAATTCGTCAAACCGGCTTTGCGCCTCTATCCAAGCGCCCGCCAGCACCGCCACGCGCAATTGATCGAGCAGCGTCTGGGCCTCGCTCAAGTCCTGATACATCTGTTTGTCCGACGCCGCTGGCCGGTTCGTTGTGGCAGGCGTAGCCGTGGTCGCAGCCGCCGCCGGACGCGCGGCAGGCGCGGCGGACGGCGCCGCCGTGCGGGTGGGCCGCTTGCTGATGTAACTGGAGACGAGCGCGAAGCTGCCCAGCGTCAGCCCGACCAATACAACCGCGATGATGGATGATTTGTGTGTCACGTTGCGTACATTGATGCGGCACCGCTCACGGTACCGCACCTGAAATTCAGCAAACCGCATACCAGCCAACTATTGCCCGCATCGCCAAACATGCATAACATCCGCGTCATGGCTACCGCACTAATCTATTCCGATGACTATTTGCGCCACGAGACGGGCGACCATCCCGAACGGCAGGAGCGTTACAGCGCCGTGCTCGGCGGGTTGCAGGCCGACACGGATTTGTGGTCGGGGTTGCACAAACTCGCGCCGCGCGAAGCGGCGCTGGCAGAATTGTTGCGCTGCCACACCGAAGCGACGATTGCGCGCGTGGGGCGGGCCTGCGAATTCGGTTACGCCGCGCTTGATGCCGACACGCAGGTTTCGCCCGAATCCGAACGCATCGCGCGGCTGGCGGCGGGCGGCGCGTGCCGGGCAGTAGACGCCGTGCTGACGGGCGAGACCGCCAACGCCTTTGTCGCGTGCCGCCCGCCGGGGCATCACGCGACGGTGGGCCGTTCGATGGGCTTTTGCCTTTATAACAACGTCGCCATCGCGGCGCGCTATGCGCAGGACAAATACCCCGATCAAATCAAACGCGTGTTAATCGCCGATTTCGACGTGCATCACGGCAACGGCACGCAGGATATTTTTTACGACGATCCGTCGGTTTACTTTTTCAGCCTGCATCAATATCCCTGGTATCCCGGCACCGGCGCGGCGGGCGAACGCGGCGCGGGCGAAGGCGCGGGCTTCAATCTCAATGTGCCGGTGCACGCGGCCACTCCGGTGGATGAATACGTGCGTATGTTTGAAAACGGTTTGGCGCAAATCATGAACGACTTCGCGCCCGACCTGGTCATCATCTCGGCGGGCTTCGACGGCCATCGCGCCGACCCGCTGGGGCAGTTGTTGTTGGAAGATGCGACCTATGCGCGGCTGACCCAACGCTTGAAAGAAGCCGGGCAAGGCCGCGTCGTCGCATGTTTGGAAGGCGGCTACAACCTGCAAACGCTGGGCGCGACGGTGCGGGCGCACGTGGCGGCGCTGGCTGAGTAGGACAAACTTTAGTCTGTCCTACGCTTGATAAGGCCAGCGGAAAAATAGCGCCCGTCTTGGCAAATGTGCTAGATTCCGCTGCAATAAATCACGCAGAGCGCGCTCAACTCAACTTTCAAAAAGGAAATTCGACGAATGGCTTCTCCCCCGCATGAAGTCACACAACTATTGCTCGCCTGGGGCAAAGGCGACGAAGACGCACTGCCGCGCCTGGTTCCGCTCGTGGAAGCGGAACTGCACCGGCTGGCGGAGTTGTATCTGCGGCGCGAAAAGCCCGGCCATACGTTGCAACCGACCGCGCTGGTCAACGAGGCTTTTGTGCGGTTGATTGACGGCGGGGCGGTGCAATGGCAGAACCGCGCGCAATTTTTCAGCATCACGGCGCAAGTCATGCGGCGCATTCTGGTGGATCACGCGCGCCGCCGCCAGCAGCAGAAACGTGGCGGGGCTGACGCGCTGCGCGTTTCGCTCAGCCAAGCCGAAAACGCCGCGCAGGAACAAAGCGCCAGCGTCATCGCACTGGATGACGCGCTGGCGGCGCTGGAAGCCTTCGATCCGCGCAAGAGCCGCCTGGTTGAATTGAAATTCTTCGGCGGGTTGAGTGAAGAAGAGATTGCCGAAGTCATGAACATCTCGCTACGCACTGTGCAACGCGATTGGAATCTGGCGCGCGCATGGCTTTATCAAGAGTTGGCGAAAAATTAAGCGACGCAGCACTGCTTGTCGAAATTGTGGCAAAGACTTTCACCGCGAAGAAACGAAGGGCACGAAACAGGTAAGTCGCTTTTCAGGCGGTTCTCCTTATCTTCTTCGTGCCCTTCGTTTCTTCGCGGTTATGTTTTTCTTGCTGTCTATTGTCTGCGAGCAAAAAAGCCGAAGCGCGCTACCGCCGCGTGTGGTGGCTGATTCCAAGCACGCGGCGGCAGGTGTGGGGCCCGTTGTAGGCAAGATTGTGAGGCCCGTTTTGTCAGGCCCGTTGTCAGGCCCGTTGTCAGGCAGGTTTATTTCGGCGTGACGGTCACGATTTCGGGGCCGGTTTGATGGCGGGCCAGGTTTTTCGCTTCTTCGGCAGCCGCGCGTTCGCGGCGCGAGGTGGGGGCCACGAAGTTGCTGTTCGTGCCGGCCGGTTTGATGACCCCCAAAAAGTACTGAGCGCCGTAGCGGCGGAAATCGAGTGGGGCTTTCTCATTGGTGGCGCCGCCCTGGCTCCGATTCGTGACCAGCAAAATGCCCTTGGCGGTCTTTTCGTTGCGCAAGATCAACACACTATTGGTGCTGCTGCGGCTGACGGTATAAGTGCCCGCCGGCAGCGTCTGATTGCCGACATTGAAGTCGAACGGAATCTTGGCCGTCATCAGTTCCGTCGTGAACGCGGCCACGGCCACGGTTGCCAACGCAGCGGCGCAAACCAACGTCATCATCAAATTCAAAGCTGTTCTTTTCATACTATCCTCCTTGCGAATTCCAACAATCTTTAGCGGCCGGGCGGCGTTTTTCATGATCGTGGTTGCTGCCCGTCTGTCCTCACCCAGTAATGCGCCGAAGCCAAAGCAAACCCGCCAAACTGGACAAAAGTTTTTTTGCGGACGATTTGGCGAAAATAGCTAGAAGGCCGCCGCTGTGCTAGATTCCGCCCGCAAAACAAGCGCGCAAGCAAAACTTATAGCGGCTTGCAGTTCGGTGTACGGCAAAAGCCGCGCAGCGGGACGGTACCGCGCGCGTGAGCAAGCGGAGACAGCGCCGTTGAGCCACAGCGCCGGAGCTTGACGCGCCGCGTGCTCCCGCGCGCGGTACCGTAGCGGCGCTACGCGTCCTC
>JANOWX010000452.1:0-4369 GCA_031418175.1 Acidobacteriota bacterium
GCGATGATCGTGACGACCGAAGCCGAAGGCCGCATTGACGCACAACACGAAAGCCAGCGACTCGCCGCCGAACTCGCGCCGTACTGGGATGAATACCGCGACCTGCACATTGCACGCGACCTCTCGGAAATGATGCGCACGATCATCGCCAGCCTGCACGCGACGAGCTTGCGCCAGGCGGGCGGCGTGTACTTCGTACCCATCACCGAACGCGCGCCGCTCAATCGTCTGCAAACAATGGTGGATGCTTTGCCGCGCATTCCTGAGATTGATCCGTTCGTGTGTGCGCTCGGCATTCCCGACGCCAAGGAAACGAAGAAAGGTCTCGCGCAGGCCGTTCACGCTGGCATGCTGGATGAACTCGCCGGTTTGCGTGCCGATCTGGAACAACTCAGCGCCAGTGGCAGCAAGGTACGCGAACAGACTGTCGCGCAACGGTTCATCGGTTTCCGGCGGATGCGCGCGAAGGCGGAGTTATACCGTGACTTGCTGGATATGCAGCAGGAACAGGTGCGGACGGCAATCGGTGAACTGGAAGGCGAGGCGCGCAAGCTACTCGGTGTGGATGAACCCAAGACCGTTTCTTTCGCGCCAGTGGTTACGCAAGCAACCACGCTCTTTCCTCTGTCCGCAGCGGCATAACTTCAGGGAGAACCAGCATGAAATTCATCATTGATCGCACGACGTTGTTGAACGAACTCACTTACTTGCAAAGCGCGATTGAAAAGCGGCAAACCATTCCCATCCTTTCATATCTGTTGATCGAGGCCAGCACCGGCAAGCTAGCGCTGCGCGCAACCGACCTCGATCTGATGGTAACGACGGAATGCCCGGCCGAAGTGCCGCTCAAAGGCGCAATCTGTCTGCCTGCGCGCAAGCTCTGGGAAATCGTCAAATCGTTGCCGCCTGCCGAGATTCATTGCATCGTCGGTTCGGACAATCAGGCCGAACTGAAATGCGCCGGCGCGCGCTTCAAGCTGGCGGGACTGAAGTTGGAGGATTATCCCGAAGATCATCCTTACGAGGGCGTCTGGTCGGAGTTGGACGGTGAGATGTTCGTCCGCTTCATCCCGCGCATTCTGCACGCCATCTGTCAGGAAGAATCACGCTATGCCTTGAACGGCGCGAAGTTTGAAATCAACCGCGAGTGTGTGCGGTTCGTTGCCACGGATGGGCATCGGCTGGCACTGGCAGAGCGGCAAGGTAGCTTTCTGGAGGCACTGGAAACGGATGTGTTGATTCCGAAGAAAGCGTTGAATGAATTGGCGAAACTTTGCGCCGAGGCAGAAGCGCCGGTGCAAGTCGGGGTCGGCGAGCATCGCTTTTACGCCAAAGCTGGAAGGCGGCAAGTCAGCGCGCGTTTGTTGTCGGGCGAGTTCCCGGACTACCACGCTGTCATCCCAACACAGAACGAACACTCGCTCACGCTGCGTTGCGCGACAGTTGCGCCCGCGATTCGTCGCGTCGCGCTGATGACCGAAGCGCGCAGCCACGCCATCACCTGGGCGCTTGATAACGGGCAGTTGCAACTTACGGCGCAGGATAAGGAAGGCGGCGAAGCTAACGATTCACTCACCGTGGATTATTCCGGCGTGCCTGTGTCCATTGGCTTCAACGTGCATTTCCTCAGTGATTTCTTCAACGCGGTCGAGGAAGAAGAAGTCACCTTCGCCTTCAAGGACGCCAACTCACAAGCACTTCTCACCGTAGACCTCGGCGCGCAAGACCGCTTTCAAGAAGTCGTGATGCCGATGCGCACCTAAGCGTGAGCCTCACGCCAATCCAAACTTTTCAAAACGAGGTGAACCATGAGCGAGCGAACAGTTTTCGGTTTCGCGCGGACAGAGTGTGCCTGCGCTGAATGCGTGATGAATTGTCAGCACATGCCGGGCTATCTGATCCCGGAAGACTTGCCTGCCGTCGCGACAGCGTTAGGCTACAACGATTGGGAGAAGTTTGCGTTGGAAAATTTGGCGGCGAGTCCGGGCGCGACGGTGATAACGCGCGAAGGACAAGTGTGCCAGATACCGACGCTGGTGCCGCAGCGACAGGCGAATGGCGCGTGTAAATTTCTGGATGAAAAACAGCGTTGCCAGTTGCATGCAGTGAGTCCATTCGGTTGCGCGTTTTTTCAATGCACCCAAAGCAAAGCCGAAGCTGATGCTCGCAGCCTCTACGGCCTGCAAGCCGTAGCGACCGATTGGATGATGCTCGGGATGTATGCGCACCTGTGGTTGTTGCTGGATGCGCACGGCATTAACGCTTTACCTCCGTTGGAAGCCAAAGCGCGAATGCGTGCGGCGGCGGCGCGTGAAGGGGCATAAATCCGTGCGCGATAGAAGTGGCGCTCACGGTTCAGCCTCCGATTTCCCGTTGAGCAGCGCACGCACCGCTGGGTATTCCTCAGCGGCTTCAGCCAAACCTTTGGTGACCGTGCGGATGTCCGTTTTCAGGTAATGCGCGACGGCGGCAGGTTTGCCCAGCACCAGCCAATGCCCTTTCATCTTGCTCCATCAGCAAACGGCGTGGATTAAGCGTCGGCAATTGCGCATCGTGCGGCGTCATCGCTCCAACTCTTTGAGAACGCCTTGCGCCGCGCGCCGCAATTCAGGATTCATCCGAGGCAAGGCGGCGCGGATGCGCGCGGGGTCGGCGTTGGCAAACAAGTCGGCGAGTTCGTCATCCGGCAAGCCTGTTTGCGAAGCCGAAGCCTCGGCAAAATACGGGTCGCTTTCCGTCGTTGGCGGCAAGGCCGTGACGAGTACGAAGCCGACCGTGCCAGCGGCGACTTCGACAAAGGCGCGGTCTTGGCGGCTCGCCAACACATCCTGCCCCGTCGTCGTGCGGTACGTGCCGTAAGGGTCAGACGCAATGATGACCGATGAATTCTGCCGCCCCAGCACACTCGTAGCGATTTGAGTGCCCGCCTGCGCCGCGCGATCTAACACCTTGAGCCAGGGCGAAGAAACGCGCCGCCGCTTGCCGCGCAAACCCGCGCCGCCATCACTGCCCAGCAACTCGCCTTCGAGCTTGATGAAACGTTGCGTGTCCGGCTCGATGAAGCCTTTGATTTGCACGTATGCGCGATCCAGTTCGCCGCCGGTGACAGCGCCGACCAACACTGTGCCGCGTTTGAGTTGCCATTGTTCGTTACGCAAATCGCGCAGCAGTTCCAGCCGTGCGAGCGCCCCGGTGCGCAACGTGTACAGCACGCCCAGCAACCGCACGGGCAGCATTGCGCCGAAACTCGGCGTGCTTTGCCTGACGTGCAACAACGCTGGATTGATAGCGATGCTCGCGGCTTGATTGTTCGCAGTCACCGCACGCGTTGCTGCTGTTTCATTCACTCGTTGATTGAGCGGGAGAGCCGCGAAACGAATGGATTGCGCGCCGTTCGCTTTCGCCGTCGCGTTCGCATTGGAAGCTGAATTCACGTTTGCGCCGTTGCTATTCTGCCCCGCCACTTGAGGCGGCGCGGGCGAAGGCTGTGCCTTCAAGAATTCCGCCGGCGGCGCAAGCGTAGCGGCAATATCCGCTTGCACCGGCGGCGCATTGGCGGCCTTGCCTGCATCGTTTGCTGGTTTCGGCGAACTGCGCGGCACACCTGCCATCGCAATTTCATTGGCGGCCTGTGCCGATATTGACGCCGGCCATCCCCGGCGACGCTCCCGCGACGGGTTCAGTCAACGCGCCGCTCAACGATTCATAAGCGGCGCGCTTGATGTCACTGCCGTTGGCGGGCTGTTGAGCGAGGCGTTTGTTGGCGCGCAGGTCTACACGATTGCCGCGCAAGAGGAAGTACGCGCCGATGCCAGTCACAGCCAGCAATACAAGCAGCAAGCCGCTTGCCATCAGCATCTTTTTGCGACGACTGCGGCGCGGCTGATCGGAAGGCAACACGGCTTCATTTTCCAATTCAGCGAGCGTGACGCGCGCCTCGTCATCGTTTAACTCTGGCGAATGTAATTGCGGCTCTTGCATCTTCTCCCTCTTTCTCACTTGAATTGCGCGCTCAACTCCATCGTCGCGGGTTCATCCGCCGCGAGCGTTTGCGCAACGGCGACGCCCAGTTTCTGCCGTGCGCCCAACACGGGGGCTTCATAGGTGATGCGATAGCGCGCCGTTTGCCCCGCCGCGATCAATCCGTCGGCGTGCGTAGTATCCAGCTTCACGCGCGTGACAAGTTCGGATTGCAACACGCGCCCTTTGCTGTCGAGCGTTTGCACGTAAAGTTCGGGATGACCCGGCACGATTTGAATGGTCTGCGCAGTCGCGTTGCGCACGGCAATCCAGGCTTCGCGCTGTTGCGCGTCTAAGATGCGGTCGCGCACGGCCAGCAATACGCCGTGCGCGGCCTTGCTCCAACGCA
>JANOWX010000453.1:0-12574 GCA_031418175.1 Acidobacteriota bacterium
AGGTCGCTACCGCTCCCCGTACCGCATCATTGCAAAGCTTTCTTCAAACTCTCTTCCAAATTCTTTTTGTCGTTCAACGCCGAATAGGCCAGCGCCAGGTGCAGATAAATATCCGGCAAATTGCCATCCAGCCGCGCGGCCTCGTTCAAGTGTTTCACCGCGTCGGGGTACTGTTTCAGTTCGAAATCGGCGCGGCCCAACCAATAGCGCAACTCGGCGTTTGCGGGTTTGGCCGCCGCCAATTGAGCCAGCCGCTCGCGGGCTTTGTCATAGCGCCGCTCTTCAAACAAGGCGCGGGCCGCCGCCAATTCGGGATCGCTGGCGCCATTGCCAAGCGTCGTGCGGTTGACGACCGGCACGGGTTCGCCATTCACCCACGCCAGTAAATTCTCGTAATACCGCCCGACGCCAAACGCCACCATCAACAAGACCAGATAGAATCCCAGCAACAGCAAATCGCGGCCATTGAGGCTTTGCGCTTTCACGGCTGCCGCTGGTTGCGGCGTGTTGTTCATCAGTCGCTCCGCCGCATTGTTATTGCGGTACGCGGCATTTGAATTTGCCTGCCGCTCATTCGGCACAGCACGCAACCCGGCCTCGCTGGGGGGCCGCGTGCTCAGGTCGCGCGTTTCTTTTTCACGCGACGCCTCCTGCCGCAGCCGTGCGGAATCAGTCCCTGCCTCTGTTTCGGCATTCGGCCTACTGCCCGAACGATCAATGCCCGAACGATCAATCACGGGCGCGGGGAGCGGGCCGCTCGGCTCGCCAAACTCTACCTGGAAGCGCGAACCGCCGCCCCCGATTGCCGATGACGATGACGCCGCTTTTGAAGCCGCGCGCAACCGCGCAATCGCCGGTCGCGTTTGTTCATCGGCGTAACGGCGTTCCCCAAAATCCACCACGACGGCGGTCAGGTTGTCTTCGGCGCCGCGTTCAAAACAAATCTCTTTGATCTGCGCGCAGAGCTTTTGCGGATGCAGGCCGGCGCGCATCAATTCGGTCAACTCGGCATCGTTGAGATGGCGCGTGACGCCGTCGCTGCACAGCAGGAAGCTGGTGTATTCATTGAGCGGCACGATTTTGAAATCGGCTTCGACCTCGGCTTCGGCCCCGAGGGCGCGGTTGATCACGTTGCGGCGCGGATGATGCGCGGCTTGCGCGGCGCTCAACACGCCGGAGCGCACGGCATCATTGACCTCGCTGTGGTCTTCGGTCTCGCAAATCAAATCGCGGCCATCGAAGCGGTAAACGCGGCTGTCGCCCACGTGCCCGATGATGGCGCGGTTGTCATTCAAGGCCGCCACCAGCGCCACCGTCGTCGCCATCCCGTGCAGTTCGGCCAATTCATTCGACGAATCGTGAATGCTGCGGTTGGAAAGGTTGATCGTCTGTTTCAGCACCGTCAGCAAATCGTTGGCCCGTTGCGGCTGATCGTTGAAGGCTTGATTGAATACATCCACCACGGTCTGGCTGGCCACCTGGCCGCCGCGCCGCCCGCCTACGCCATCGGCCACCAGGAACAGGCGCGCCTGCGGCAAGGCCAGCAAACGATCTTCGTTCGCTGTGCGCTTCGGGTTTAACCCGCGATCTGTGATGGTCCCCACTGTAATTTTTAGCGGCATTTTTGAAAGTGGTCAGTGAGCAGTGGTCAGTGGCCAGTTGTTGGGGCTGCAACCGTAACAGGACTGCTAACAAAATTGTTTCTATGCGAGATCGCCATCAAGACACCTAGCATGAAAAAGCTGGTGAGTAACGACCAGCCACCGTGGCTCACGAAAGGAAGCGTAATGCCGGTCATCGGCAGCAGGCGAATCACGCCGCCGATATTGACCACGGCTTGGAAACCCAGAAACGCCGTGATCCCGGCGGCGATCAATTTGGTGAACATGTCGCGCGCCTCGATGGCCACGCGCATGCCGGCAATGACTAATAGAATGAAAGCAAAGATCACGAGCGCGCCGCCCGCCAAGCCCAACTCTTCGGCGATGGCCGAGTAGATAAAATCCGAATCGGCAATCGGCACAATCTCAGGATAGCCGCGCCCCAACCCCGCGCCCACCAAGCGTCCGTCACTCACGCCAAAGAGCGCCTGCGAAGGTTGAAAGGCGTATGAATTGTACCACGCCTCTTCGTTCGAGATGCCGCGCCCATCGGCGGTCTCGGCTTCGCGTTGCCACCACCAATGTTCATCAGGGTCGGGCGCGGTGCCGGCATTCAACCACAGATAAAACCGCTGGTGAATGCGGCGCGGGATGCCCTTGCTGACAACGCCTTTGACGCGTTCGACGGCGGACACGGTCTGGTTGTCGGTGAAAACATCTACGACTGTGTTGTAAGCTCCGGCCAGCAGGATCGAACTGCTGACGACAACGAAGATCAGCACAATCGCGATGGTCACTTGCGGCAAGCGGCGGACGGCGACGACGTACAACGCCAGATACGCCCCGAAAAAGACGAGCATCTGGCCGAAGTCCGACAAGGCAAAAAACGGAATCACCGGCAGCATTGCAACCACTAGAAATGGGATCATGAAACGCGCGGGCGGCATACCCCAATACGTGCGCGAGAGATTGCGGTAATGCGCGGCGAGGATGCCCGCGAAGCTGACCAGGAAGGAGATTTTCACCGGCTCCCACGGCGTCGTCTTGCCCAAAAACTTGCCCGCGCTGGAACCGATGATGGCGATCAGCGCGAAAGGCAGCGCCGTCGCCAAGCCTATAAAAAAACTGTGTTGCTGCAACCACAACAACACATCGTCGCGGTTGGTGAAGATGAACGCGACGGCGAAGCCAGCCAAGGCCGCCAGCAAAATCCAGGTCGAAAGCGAAGTGAAAATGCGCGTGAACGTCCAATACTGTTCTTCGGGTTTATCATCCTGACTATTTGGGCCGACTGGAATGCGGAAGTTGGGATCGCCAAAGAGCGCCTGCTTTTTAAGCGTGTCGTAATGCTCGTTGACGAAGCGCATCCGCAACGTATTCATCTTCTCCAAGCGCACCGCCGTCTTTTTGCGCGCACTGTATTCGGGATCGGTGAAGAGCCGGTATTGCACAACCTGGCCGATGCTGAGCAGCAATAAGGCGGTGGTGAACAGCGTCCAATCGCCGGCATATTTGTTGCGCCGCGAAAGCCAAAGGAAGGTAAAGATGACCGGCAAGAAGAGCAGCAAGTCACGTAGCGCCAGCAAGAGCGAAGGAGCAAACCCGCGCGCCACTCCTGCGCGATAAATGGCCAGGTACGCCAACGCATTGAGCGCCCACAACAACAATAGCAAACCCAGATGTGATGAAGGACGATTTTTCATGCTCGCGCAACAACCCGCTTGCCGCACTCATACGCGCGTGCCGCCAGGGGTGTTTCAATTGCGTTGAGGGACTCTTTCCGCTTTTCCGCTACATAAGGTGCGCGCATCATACGTGGCGGCGCGTACTTTTTGAAGTGGGGCACGGGCTTAGCTGTGCCTGAGGCTTGCCTGATGCGATGAGTCTGCTTGTTGATTGATAGCGGTATGCAGTTGAGTGCGACCAGACACACAGGTCTGTCCCTACGTTGGGTGTGTTTGCCGCAGGCCGCACTCAACTGCTTACCGCTATCAGACAATAGAATTCGGCTGCCGCAAAAAAGCGCAAAGCCACAAAAGAAATCAAGCCGTTCAAATCCATTTGCGCCTGTTGCGCCTTTTTGCGGTGGCCTTCTTGCGTGCTTAGCTTTGCCGCTTGTAATGCACCGTGGCTTGCGCGCGCAATTCCGCCGCCTTCTCTTCCGGCGCGGTATCGCTCAGGAAATTGCCGCCGCCGATTTCGGGGCCGGCCAGGTATTTCAACAAATTCGGTTTGCGCAGCGGCGGGTGAAATTCAAAATGGAAGTGGAAGCCGCGATAGTCGCCGCCATCCGTCGGCGCTTGGTGCAACGGCATCACATACGGAAACGGCATCTGCCACAGGTTGTCGAAACGAATCAGCACCTCGCGCAGCACAGCAGACAAGTCACGCACCTCGTAATCGCTGAGCGCCGCCAAGCTTGGATGCGTTTGTTTGGGTGCGACAAAGACTTCGTAAGCGTAGCGCGCAAAGTAAGGCAGGAAGGCGATGGCCGTGTCATTCTCAGCCAGAATGCGCCGCCCGTCTTGCTGCTCGGCCGCGATGATGTCTTGAAAAAGCGGACGGCCGTGTTCGTTGAAATACTGCTGGCTGCTGCGGGCTTCATTCTCAATGGTTTTGAAGACAAAGTTCGTCGCGTAAACCTGGCAATGCGGATGCGGGTTCGAGACGCCCACGACCGCGCCCTTGTTTTCAAAAATCAGCACGTGCTCGATCTCGGGCCGCCGCCCCAAATCGGTGTATTGCTGTTGCCAGGCGGCCAGCAGGTTTTCTACTTCGTGCGCTTCCAATTCAGCCAGCGAAAGGTCGTGGCGCGGCGCATAACAAACCACGCGCGCAAGGCCGTGCGCGGGGCGATTGCGATAGATGCCGGGCGCGGGCGGCAATTCGGCAGCGGCTTCGGCCCCCACGCAAGGATGATCGTTGTCGAACACATAAACGCCGCCGTAAGCCGGATTGTGCCGCCCGCTGACGCGTGCATTGCCGGGGCACAGATAGCAATCTGCGACATAAGGCGGAATGATGCGCGGCGCCTGTTCGACGGTTTCGCCGCGCCACGGACGGTTTTGCCGGTGCGCGGCGACGATCACCCATTCCTCGCGCAAGGGGTGCCAGCGTTCTTCCCATACAGGAGGCCAAACAGCATTTTGCGTTTTGTGATTTTGCATAGACTTGACTCAAGTTCATTTACCGTGACGATTCAGGCTACGTCAAGACGTTGCCGGGAAATCAGGGGGTGGGGTCGAATTTTACAGCGCAAGCGGAAAGAAAATTGCCCGGGCATAAGTTTCTGGAACTCAATCGGCAACTCGCGTCCATACAAGGTGGGAAGAAGCGTTAGCGACAAGGTGGCTGTGAGTGTTCTGAATGACAAGCGTGCTCGGACATCCATTAGCAAAATTGAGCGATGAAGCGTTGCTGGCGCGCCTGCTGACCGGCGATGCGGCGGCGTTTGAATTGCTCTATGACCGGCGGCAAGGCGGCGTATACCGTTTCGCTTTGCGCATGAGCGGGTCGGCGGAGTTGGCCGAAGACGTAGTACAGGATGTTTTCATTGCGCTGATGCGCGCTGGCCAGCAATTCGACGCGGCGCGTGGGACAGTGGCTGGGTACTTATTCGGCATGGCGCGCCATCGCGTCTTGCGCCGCTTGCAACGCGAACGCAGCTTCGTTGCGCTGACCGCAGAGAATGACGAAGAGGACGCGCCCTTATCCGAACGCTTTGTCATCCAGGACGATCCGTTGCTTGAATTGGCCAGGGCTGAAATGACCGAGGCGGTACGCCAGGCGGTGCTGGCCTTGCCCGCGCATTACCGTGAAGTGGTCGTGCTCTGCAATCTGCAGGAAATGAGTTATGAACAAGCCGCCGAAGTCATCGGCTGCCCCATTGGCACAGTGCGTTCGCGGTTGAATCGCGCGCGCGCCATGTTGGTCGAAAAGTTGCGCGGCTTGGGACGGCACTGCGCCGTGTCCGAAAGTGCCGCGCTGAGGTGCGAAGTATGAACTGCCAGGAATTTGCCGTACAGGTTGGCGCTTTGGCGGATGACCGTTTAACGGATGCCGCCGTACGCAAGAGCGCGCTGGCGCATGCGATGGCGTGCCTGCGCTGTGCTGCGTTGTTGACCGACGAACGCGTGCTGACCAGCGGATTGCGCGTATTAGCCCTAAGCACAGCACACGCCGAAGCGCCGTCACGATTGAAACAAGCGTTGCGCGCGGCCTTCGATCAAAGGCACGCCGCGCCAGCGCCCGTGGCTGCGACGGCGTTGCAATTCAAGCCTCAAAGTTCCCGGTTAGCTTCCTGGTTGGCTGCCTGGCTCGGCTGGCCCGCCTTGATGCCGCAACGCTGGGCCTTGGCGGCGGCGGCGCTGCTGGTGCTGTTCGGCGCGACACTGGCGCTTTGGCTGCGCGATGCCGCTTCAACTCAAATGCCGAACACAGTTGCGACAGCCAGCCCGACACCGGTGGCAACGCCGGTTCAGCAATCAACTGAACTGACGGCAGCGCCAAGCAATTTGCCCACCAATCTAAATGCAAACAACCACGCGCCGCACACAAACCGCCCCAGGCCACGCCGCAGCGCGGCGGCAGCAGCGGCAGCAGCGGCAGCAGTGGCCGCCGCGCCGCTCGCACAACAGTTGGCGGCCAGCACTGAGTTCATCCCGCTGACCTACACTGCCGATCCGCAAGCCATGCGCAACGGCTTGCTGGTGCACGTCGAAGTGCCGCGCGCTTCATTGTTGGCGCTGGGCTTGCCGCTCAATGCCGAGCGCACTTCAGAAAAGGTCAAAGCCGAAGTAATGATGGGCGAGAACGGCGTGGCTTATGCCATCCGGCTCGTCAACGAAACGCGCCCTTGAGCGCGGCAGGAGAATCACGATGAAACAAAAACAAATGAAACATCTGTTGGTTTGCGCTTGGTTGTTGGCGCTCTGTGCCGCTGGCGTTGCGCAAGGGCCGCCCTGGGCGCGCGGCGGGCCGCCGGAGCAAGGCGGGCCGGGCTTCAATCTGCTCGCCTCCGAACTCTTTGCCGATGGCAAGATCGTCAAAGGTGCGCCGTTCAGCGCTACGGCGTTGACCGAATCCACGCAAGTGCTGGCCGACGGCACACGCATCACGCGCAAGATGTCGGCGACGCTGGCGCGCGACAGCGCCGGACGCACACGGCGCGAAACCCGGCTCGAAAGCATTGGCCCCTTGCCGATTGCGGGCCCGCCGCCGCACCTGATCTTCATCAATGATGTTGTCGCGGGCGCGGTTTATATGTTGAATGTGGGTGAGCGCCTCGCACGCAAAACGCCCTTGGGAGCTGGCGGGGCAGCTCCGCCAAGCGGCGCACCGCCCGCCATGCCACCCAATGGAACAGGCAAAACCGAAACACTCGGTAAACAGATGATCGAAGGCCTTGAAGCCAGCGGCACGCGTTCGCTCATCACGCTCAACGCGGGCGAAATCGGCAATGACCGCCCCTTGCTAATCGTGTCTGAACGTTGGGAAGCGCCCGAATTACAAATGACCGTGCTGAGCAAACACAGCGACCCGCGCCTGGGCGAGACGATTTACCGCTTGACCAATATCACGCGCAGCGAACCCGCGAAGTCTTTGTTTGAAGTGCCGGCCGATTACAAGTTCGTGCCAGGCGGGCCGCCCCCCGGCGTCGGCGGCCCGCCCTGGCAACGCGGACGCAAACCGCCGGGATTCTGAACATTCAGCAAGCTGACCAATAATGGGAGTAATGGGAGTTATGTTATGCGAACTTGCATAACATAACTCCCATTACTCTTACCGCCGCTTATTCGCCGCACAATCTCACCTACCAACAAAATTTACATTCTTCGTGGAACTCTCCGCCCCCCTCGCGTCCATCACCAACGAGAACGAAATTCACGGAAGGCGCGCCAGCAAGGCATTTTGCGCGACTGCCCGCTTTCCAAGCAACGCAACAATCCAACGCATACGCATAGAAGGAGAGACTATGGTGAACTTGAATTCACAGTTGAAAACTTTATTCCTGACCGCCTTGCTGACCTGCCTGGTGGCCGGCAGCGCCGTGGCGCAACGCCCCGGCGGCGTGGGCGGCCCGCCCGCCGGCGCAGGCAATTTCATCGAACGGTTGGCGCACGTCCTGGGGCTGAGCGACGCGCAACAAGCCCAGATCAAGGCGATCCAGGAGCGCGCCCAGACGGCTTCCAAACCATACGAAGATCGCTTGAAGCCGCTGTTTGAGCAGGCCCAGGCGATTGCCGAGACGGAGGTCTTCAATGAATCCGCGTTGCGCGCGCTGCACGCGCAGATCGCGCCCTTGCAGCTTGAATTGCACGTCATTCAGGCGCGCGCCGAATCAGATACCTTCAATGTGCTGACAGCGGAGCAAAAGGCCAAGCTGGCGGAACTCCGCAAGATGATGCAGCAAGGCGCCAACGGTGGTGGACGCCCCGGCGGCGGCGGGCGGCCCTTCGGCAGGCCCTAACGAGCTTTGAGAGCGCGCCGTTACTTCGCTTGTGCCCTCGCCTGTGAATGCCACAACGCGGGGACACCGGCCGCGCAGCCTTAACGCACAGCGGCGCGCTCTCAAATCACTTCAACGCTTTTCAGACTTACCGCAACCAACCGGCACACGTTCCGCTCGGCGGCAACGTGCGCATCATTCACAAATCAAGACTGGCACGAATCAACGCAGGAATAAGGAGAACACATGAAAAACATGACTTGGAAACAGCTTCTGGCTTGCACGCTGGCCGCGCTCTTCGTAATGGCGACCCACACGGCGGCGTTCGCGCAACGCCCCAGCGGCACGGGCCGTCCGTCGGGCGGGCAACGTCCGCCAAACGCGGGCCGCGAGAATTCGCCGTACAAAGACAAGCACCAGAACGGTCAGGTGCGGCCACCCGAATCACGCGGCAAACAGGGGGGCCGCCCGCAAGGCGCCTTCCCGCGCAACTAAACAAACCTCTCCGGGTCACTGGTAGAACCGACGATTCACAGCGCCGGACTCGGAACAAGCAAAGGCTGATGCCGCCAGCAGGGGGCTGACGGGCGGCATCAGCCTTTGCGAATTTGCTGTTACACCCAAACGGAAAATCACTATGGACAGACGCACGCTCAAACTTTCGCTTTTCGTAACGCTCGCCTGCACGACGGCGCTCTTCGGTTGGATCGGCAGCGCCCGCGCGGATGGCGAGCAAGGCAACTGCGCCTATTTCAACCCCGTGCAAAGCGCCGCGCGCACACAACGCTTGCTCAATCCGCACGCCGCGAGCGCCTTGACCGTCGAAGTGACCGGCAAACTTGCCAGCGCCAAAACTGGCCGCCGCTTGACTGTCGCAGAGCTGGCCGGCAGCGACACGATTGACCGGCACATCTTCGACACGCTGGCCGCCGCCAAGGTCGCGCCCGCCGCGCCCTGCACCGATGGCGAATTCATACGCCGCGTCACGCTCGACCTGACCGGGCGCATTCCCGCGCCCGAGCGCATCGAGGCTTTCGTCAACGACAAGGCCGCCGACAAACGCGCCAAGCTGATTGACGAATTGCTGGCCAAACCCGAATGGGTGGACAAATGGACGATGTTTTTTGGCGGGGTGCTCAGGAATTTTTCCAATCCCGGCTTTGGCGTGGCGCGCGGCGAAAACAGCCGCGATGCTTTTTATAAATGGATTCAGGAGGCCTTGCGCAACGGCAAGCCTTATAACCAATGGGCGACGGAATTGCTGACCTCGCTGGGCGAAGACAGCACCGCGCAAGGCAATCTGAATTGGCTGACCGGCACGCTGACCTTTGCCGCTTTGCGCGTCGGCGTGTTGCAGGAAAATTACGACCAACAGGCGCTGTTAGCGGCAGAGAACTTTCTCGGCATGAGCCACATGGATTGCATCCTGTGCCACGACGGCGCGGGCCATCTGGACGACATCAGCCTGTGGGGGCGTCAGGCCACGCGCTTGGATGCCTGGGGCATGGCCTCGTTCTTTTCGCGCACCGATGTCGCGCAAGCGGGGGGTGGCGGCATGGGCGGCCCGCCGCAACAAACCGGCCTCTATGCCGTGCGCGAAAACACCGAGCGCGCCAATCGCGATTATTTTCTGGATGACGTGGGTCTGGGCAATCGTCCCGCGCGCCGCCCCGTTGAGGGCGTCAACGAAGTCAAACCGCGCTATCCCTTCAACGGCAAAAGCCCGGCGGCGGGTGAAAATTACCGCGCCGCGCTGGCGCGCGAGCTTACGACAGACAAGCTATTCGCGCTCAATCTCGTAAATCGCCTGTGGAAAGAATTCTTCGTCATCGGCTTAGTTGATCCGGTGAACGAACTCGATCCATTGCGGCTCGATCCGGACAATCCGCCGCCCGCCCCGTGGTCGCTGCAAGCCTCACATCCGCGTTTGCTGGTCGAGTTGGCGCAAGAATTCGTTGACGCGAAATACGACGTGAAATGGTTCATGCGCCAGCTTGCCAATGCGCGCGCCTATCAACTGTCGGCGCGCTACAACGGCACGTGGAATGCGGAATGGGAGCGGCTTTACGCGCGCAAGCTCGTGCGCCGGTTGTGGGCCGAAGAGATGCACGACGCGCTTGCCGATTCGAGCGGCATTCTGCCGGCCTATCAAATCAACAAGCTACCGCCGATTAATCGAGCGATGCAATTCCCCGAAACCTTTGGCATGCCTGTGGCGACGGTGCGTTTCGGCCAGATGGGCGTGCAATTGCCGCCGCCCGATCCGCCCGATCCGCTGGCCTACGTGACGAACTTCCTCGACAGCTTCCTGCGCGGCAACAACGCGGGCAATGTGCGCAACGGCGAAGCACGCATCAACCAGGCGCTGGAACTGTTCAACAACAAATTCGTGCTCGACCGCGTGAAAGCCGGCAACCCCGACGGCCTGCTCGCCAAGAGCCTGGCGCTGGCCGATGAACAACTCGTCAACAAGCTGTTTTACGCCGTGCTCTCGCGCCCGCCCAGCGACGGCGAACGCAGCCTGGCGCTGGCGAACCTGAAGAAGGGCGCGCGCACGGAACAGGCCGAGAATCTGTTGTGGGCGCTCTACAACAAGGCGGACTTTATCTACAACTACTAACTCACGAAACCAGTGTCAGTAGCCCGACCGTGAGGGAGGGCGGGCATCAAGTAAGACCGAGTGGGTTTGACCGCAAACCAGCCCTCCCTCACGGTCGGGCTACTGACACAGACATCGTGGGCGAGACAAACCGAGGCTGACCATGAACAACGCAGAAAAATTCAATCGCTTTATCGAACGTCATCCGCATCCGCATTGCGCGTTTTTCAACCGCCCGCAACTGGGCCGCCGCGCGTTTTTCAAGCTGGCGGGAACGGCGGTCACCGGCTCGTTCCTGACGCTCAACGCCGCACGCGCGCGCGCCAGCGAGCCTGTCACGCAAACGCAAGTCGTGACCAAAAACACGGCGAAGAACGTCATCTTTTTCATGCTCGACGGCGGCCCCAGCCACATGGACACATTCGATTTGAAGATGACCAACGGCGTGACGCCCTTCAACCTGGAGCCCGCGCGCATCAACAGCGTTCAATGGCCGGCGGGCTTGATGCCCAAACTCGCCAACCAACTCGGCGACATTGCGATCATTCGTTCGATGCGTTCGTGGGCGCTGGTGCACGAGATTGGCCGCGCCTGGATGCAGATCGGGCGCAACCCCAACGCCAAAGAAGCCCGCATCGCCCCGCACATCGGCAGCATCATCGCGCTGGAAAAAGAAGCCGAGCGCGCGCCCAACCAAGTCTTCCCGCCCTTTGTCGCGCTCAACGCCGAAGCTGCCAACGGGCAAGGTTATTTTTCGGGCCGCTATGCGCCCTTCAAAGTCGCGGTCACCGGCAAGGGTTTGAACAACGTGACGCACGCCGACGGCGCGGCGCGCTTTACCGAACGGTACAGTCAATTGCAATTGCTGGATGAAGCGGTGCGCGGCACCGCGACGCTGGCTTCGCCGCTGGGCCGCGCGCCCGAAGACTTGCGCGAGTTTTATGCGGCGGCCAAACAATTGGTGCACAACGACGCGGTCAAGCGCGCCTTCACCTTCAGCAAAGATGACAGCAACCGCTACGGCGCCAGCGGCCTGGGCGACGCCTGCCTGATGGCGAAACAGATTCTGGCCGCGCGCCAGGGCACGCGCTTCATTCAAATCAACCACGGCACCTGGGATCATCATCGCGGCGTTTACGCCAACCTGCCCACGCTGGCGAAACAATTCGACGACGCGCTGACCACGCTCATCAACGACCTGAAAGCGGCGGGGATGTTCGATGAAACTTTGATTGTCGCGGGTGGCGAATTTGGCCGTTCGCCTGAATTGAATTCGCAAGCCGGGCGCGATCATTTTTTGCAACAGTCGTTCTTGTTCGCGGGCGGCGGTGTGCGTGGGCGGGTGATCGGCGCGACCAATGCGAGCGCGGCCTTCACGATTGATCCCGGCTGGTCGCGCGGGCGCAACGTGCGCATCGAAGACATCGAAGCCACGATCTATTCGGCGCTCGGCATCAACTGGACGACGATTCGGCGCGATGACCCGCTGGGCCTTGGCTTTCCTTACATCCCGTTTGCGCAGGACGATGTGTATGGGCCGGTCAATGAATTGTGGGAGCGTTCAATTCCGAAGACGGAGCCGCTGAAGCGCGAGAACGGCGGGCGCACAATCGGTTCATAAAGGCGCACTGTGCAGCTTCTATTTCCTGCTCAGCGAACGGCTGGGCGTGCGCGCCAAGCGCCCAATGGCAACACTTGCGCGCGCGCCGCCCACGCGTCCCACTGCGCCGCCATTGCTTTCACACGCGCGGGCTGTTGCGCGGCCAGATTGTTCAGTTCGGAACGATCCGCCGCCAGATCGTAAAGCTCCCACGGCTGCTCTTCTTTCGCCACCAGCTTCCATTGGCCCGCGCGCACGGCGCGATTGCCTTCGTGCGCCCAGAAAAGCGGCTGCGCGCGTTTGAGCGGCTTGCCCGTCAACGCGGG
>JANOWX010000454.1:0-7900 GCA_031418175.1 Acidobacteriota bacterium
ACTACCCCGCCCCTGACACGCTGTGTATATTCATTCTCGAAAAACGTTCGAAAAACTTCATTTTGTCTTTGACTCAAAACCTCGACAAACTTATGTTTTTCGAACTCCGGACGCCGAGAATGAATAGACCCTGCCCTGACACGCACCCCACGTTCCGACCAATAAAGATGCGGCAGTTTGCTTGCTTCTAACGCACGAAAGGAGCGCCCCCGGCGGCTATGACCGGCAAAGTCATCGGCACCTATCAAATCGTTCAACAACTCGGCCAGGGGTTGCACGGGACTGTTTATCAGGCCGTTGAGCAAGGGCGCGGGCAAATGGTCGCGCTCAAGGCGCTGCAACCAGCCTTGGCCCAGCAAGCGACGTTCAAACAAAACCTGCGCGCGCTGGCGGCGCGACTCACGCCCATGCGCCATCCGCACTTGGCCGCCTTTCACACGATCTTGCAAATGGGGAACGAGTTTTATGTGATTGGCGAATTCGTCAACGGCACGCCTTTGCATGAAGCGTTGCAACGCTCCGGCGTGTTGGCCTGCGAAGTGGCTGCGCGGCTGGCGGCACAGGTATTGGACGCCTTGGCGTATGTGCACGCGGCTGGTGTGTGGCACGGTGGAATCAAGCCCAGCAATTTGATTTTGACTCCCGACGGACAAATCAAGCTGACGGATTTGGGCTTGGCGCAAGCGGCGGGGACAGGTTTGCTGCAGGAAAGGCTCGGCGCGGCAGTCTTAAATTACGCTCCGCCTGAGCAACTGCGCGGCGGGACGTGTGATGCCAGGACGGATGTTTATGCAATGGGCGCGGTGCTGTATGAAATGCTGACCGGGTTGCCGCCGTTCCGCCGCGCCAATGATGCGGCCTTGCGCCACGCCCATTTGGAAGAGGCGCCGCCCTCGCCGCGCAACTACTTCCCGCTGATTCCACTGCCGCTCGAACAGGCTGTGCTGCGCGCCTTGGCCAAGTCGCCCAGCGCGCGGTTTGCATCAGCCGCAGAATTTCGCCAAGCGTTGTCGGCTTGGGTGGCTGAGTCGCAGTCTGCCGCCCCAATGATAGCGGCAGAAATGAATGCGCCCGCAGTTTTAAGCACCAGTCAGGCTGCGTCGTCTTTAGTGGCTCCGCTTCCGCCAGAGTCAACGCCTAACAGGTTCGCAATAAAAGCGCCTAGGCCGCTGACACCGAACGACTGGCCGCAACTTACGCCGCAAACATCCGCTGCCAAGGCAGCCTCAACTCCATCCGCGGCTTCAACGGGACTCAACGACGAGGTGGTGGTTGAGTTGGAAGAGCCAGCAGGCGGGAAACGTAGTTTCTGGAAACCGATTGCGGCTGTCACCGGCGTCGCGGCGTTGTTGGGCGCGACGTATGCCATCGTGCGCGTCGGCAACAATGGCACACCGACACCTGGCCCCAATCAAATCGTCATCCGAGTTTCACCGACGTTGCCGCCGCCCTCACCAACCCCAACCGCAGTTGCAGCGCTAACAGAGGCGACGCCGGTTCCACCAATTATTGAAGCACCCGAGAGTAAGACCGCCGCGCCATCAAGAATAACAAAACCGCCGCGCCCGACGCCTGTGGCATTAGCTCCGAAACCCAAAAGTAAGCCAGCCGCGAAAGCCACGGCCACTTTGCCGCCAACCAAAATAGCCAAGGCCAAACCGACGCCGACGCCGTTGGCCGCCAAAAAGAAACCCAACCCTACGCCTACGCCAGTCAGCGCCAAAAACGAGAAGAACGAGAAAAAGAAGAAGGGCGGCGGCGTTGGCGGATTTTTTAAGGGAGTGTTTGGTGGCGGTGGGAAAGAGAAAAAGCCGGAGCCCACACCGAAACCGAAGAAGGCGGAGCCCACACCGAAACCCAAAAAGTATTAAGGCGGCTTATCGAATGGCCGTGTCAGCTCGCGGCATTGTGGCTGCAATCCAATTGCCAGCCTGCGATCATATTTCCATTGCCATGCCCGGTCAGCCAGGCCTGCAAACCAAATCCGAACAGCACAGCCAAGAGCGACAGCACCAGCCAATACAACAATGGGTTTCTCGTCAGGTATGGCAGCGGACGATTGAGCGGCGGACGATTTCTGGTCATACGTTACGGCAACACGACTGTGTGACTCTGAGGCACAAGAGCGGGTGTGGCGGCTCGTTGACGGGGGTCGTTGCGGAACAAGACTGGAGTAGTAGCGGGAACTTAAAACGTAAAGAACAACAGTAAAGACCGCCGAGGGAGACACTACCAGGGAGCGCTTACAACCTTTGCTTACCTCAACCTTGCCGGTTCCGGCTTAACTGAGAGGCAGCCTTTACTGTTGCCCGGCTTGTTTGCCGGGGACGCTGGCAAACGGCCGTGATTCAATTTCGATTGCTAAAGGGAATCTTGCTGTGTGCGTGGGCGAATGCGTGGGTGGCGGCGAAGCAGTAGTAGAGAAAGATCAAGGCCTATTCATTTTCAGACGGGCACCACAACGATGATGCAGGCTGGCATCCCTATCAGCCCGCGCCTCGTCACGTCTCTCAACATGAATAGGCCTTGATGGCGTTGGCGCGTTTGACCGTCGTCACAATCGTATTGGGGGGGAGTGAAGACGCGCGCCAAACTGAATGTCCTTAAGCAAGAACACTGGGGGTAAAGAACTCTTGGTTGAGCGAACAGGGCCTAGTTGGCCTCGGACACGCAGCGTAGCTCTTTTTCCCCTGCAACGCTGTTGGCACTAGGTCACAGAACTTCAGTTTGGCATCCCTATCAAACTGAAATCCTAGTGTCCGAAGCCAAATAGACCCTGTATGCTTACTCGACAGAGCGATTAATCCAAACACCAGCCAAAACCTTATCACCGAATCTCTCTGTCGCTCTACAGTGGGGGCACAGCAGTTCCATTACACTCAAACGGCATTTTTTGCTGGCTCATTAATCCTATGACAAGTTAAAAGGCAGGAGGCCAAATTGCCTGTTGCTTGCGCGGCTCGGCTGAACATTTCAAATTGTCTATTGGCGAGAGCTATGACTGGCGGCGCTGGTGCAACTCAGCCGCGAGTTTGATGGCGGCGATCATGCTGGAATGTTCCGCACAGCCCTGTCCGGCAATGTCAAAAGCGGTGCCGTGGTCTACTGAGGTACGAATGAAGGGCAAGCCCAGCGTTACATTGACGGCTTCGCCAAACGCGAGGCATTTGATGGGAATCAAGCCTTGATCGTGATAACAGGAGAGCACGATGTCGAACTCACCACGTGAGGCGCGCAGGAAGATCGTATCGCCCGAATGCGGGCCGCTGACTTCGATGTCATCGCGCTGACGGCAAGCTTCAATCGCGGGCAACATCTCGGCCGCTTCTTCAACACCGAACAAACCGCCTTCGCCGCCATGCGGGTTGAGCGCGGCCACCGCGATCCGCGGACGGCTGAAGCCCAGCCGCTTGAATTCACGATCCACCAGCCGAATCAGTTTTTCCAAGGCGGCTTGTTTGACATAACTCGACACCTCGACCAAGGGCACGTGCGTGGTCAACAGCGCAACGCGTAATGACGGCGCGATAAAGGTCATGGCGAATTCATCTGTCTCGGTCAGATGCGCTAGAAATTCGGTATGGCCGGGAAAGGCATAGCCCGCCAGGAAAAGTGACTTCTTGTTAATCGGCGCGGTGGTTAGCGCATCGAGTTGGCCAGCCAACCATAACGTCACAGCTGCTTCGATACATTCCGCCGCAGCCTTGCCACAGGCAGCCTGCTCTTTCCCAAGCTCAATCGCGTGCGTCCAGTCGGATAGGTTATTGAGGTCGTAGATCAGTGGGGTCGTACTGTTCGCAGGAATGGCAGCGCCATGCTGGATGACTTGAAAGTCGGGGGCCAAGCCAAAACGCTGCGCCCAATCCAAGAGAAACTTGGCGTCGCCAAGCAAGACGGGCAGGCACACCGCTAAGACTCCTGCGGTCAACGAAGCTTTCAGAGAAACCTCAGGCCCAATACCGGCCGGATCGCCAATGGTGATGCCAATACGCGGACGCAAGCGCGCCGTCTGATTGCCGTGCGTTGCGTTCATAGCTGCGTGGGGGAATGAGGAAGAGTAGCAAGTCGCCGATGCGTGTCACCGGATAAAGCACAGAGCGGTAACGCGTAGAAAGTAAAAAGCCTGGGTGAGGAGAACCGTGGCTGCTTTTTACTTTCTACACTTGTACTAATCAGCGCCTTCGCCTTTCGGGTCTTTGTAAATGTACTTGATGTTATGTTTCAGAATCAGCACATTCGGCTCGTCTTCACGATGCAGCTTCAGGCTGGTACGGTCGTACCACTCAATGCTGCCGTTGAGGGTTTCGCCATCCTGCAACACGACAACCATGGGCGTATGCGCGTCCATCTGTTTCTTGTAGTAGAAACTCTCGGCATTGGTCGTCTCAGGTGGCACTTTCTTTTTCGCTAGCGGCCCTCCTCCTGGCGCGCCACCTTGTGGGGCGTGGTGTTGCGGTGCGGGAGCCGGGCGGCGTTCTTGTTCGCGGTGAAGTTCGCGCTCTTTGACTTCAGCTAATGTGGTACGAATCAATTTTCGGTTCATGGTTTTCTCTCCTCCTGTTGAGGCTTTGGCAGACGGTCTGACTTTCCGCCTGAGTATTGGAACTTCAGCACCGAGCTGTAATAGCTAGCGATAGCTAGGGTCCACGTTCGACCGTTGACAGCAGAACTTGTTTTCGTGTGCCAGAGACGGGATCGGGTAAAACAGGCTTCCGTTACTCTATCGGGATACTGGAAAAGAAGCTGGCCTTATTTCAGACCGTTCACAGTCCAATCACTGGAAAGCAAGCTTTCCGGCAAGCGATCAACAATGGAATTAAGTGGGAATCTGTAACTGCGCTTCGGATTAAGCTGCGCGCAACAGAGAGTCAAACTCAATACTGTTGTTCGTTGATGGCCGAATGCTACCTAAACAACCGGGCGGGCGCAAGTGGAATCTGGCTTAAGTGTCAAAACTGGCAAGTCTTTTTGCGTTGGCAAGCGATTGAAGCCGTGAGCGCGCACTGGCCCTCACGGCTTCGCCAAAATCAATCCGCCTTTTTGCGCATAAAGGTCGGCACATCCAAATCATCCTCACCGCGTAACGTTGGCTGCGCCGAATTCGCGGCAGGTTGGTTCATCACACGCGGATTTGAAACCACAGCAACCGGTTGCCGCGCTTGCAATGGTTGTACGCGCTCAGCCACCGCCGCCAGGTATTCACGTTCAAAGCCGGTCGCGATGACCGTGATCTTCATTTCGTTTTCCATGCGTTCGTCAGGCACAGTGCCGAAGATGATATTGGCATCGGGGTCAGCGGCATCGTGAATCAAACGCATCGCCTCGTCTACTTCATGCAGTGTCAGATCCGCGCCACCCGTGATATTGACCAACACGCCGCGCGCGCCGTTAATCGAAGCCTCTTCCAGCAAGGGGCTGGAAATTGCACTTTGGGTCGCTTCGAGCGCCCGGTTTTCACCTGAGGCTTGACCAGTGCCCATCAACGCGATGCCCATGCCTTTCATAATGGATTTCACGTCGGCAAAGTCTACGTTGATGAAGCCCGGCACTGTAATCAGGTCGGCGATGCCCTGCACCGCTTGCCGCAAGACATCGTCGGCGTGGCGAAACGCATTGCCCAGCGCGGTCTTTCGATCCACCGTTTGCAGCAAGCGTTCATTCGGAATCGTAATTAGCGTGTCAACCACCGAGCGCAACTCTTCGAGGCCGGCTTCGGCCTGGCGCATGCGATGGCGGCCTTCAAACGGAAAGGGCTTCGTCACCACCGCGACCGTCAAGGCGCCCAGTTCAGCCGCCAGCGAAGCGATGATCGGCGCCGCGCCTGTGCCGGTGCCGCCACCCAAGCCAACCGTGACAAAAACCATGTCCGCGCCTTCCAGCGCTTCGATGATTTTTTCGGTGTCTTCCAACGCGGCATCGCGTCCGACTTCCGGATTCGCGCCGGCGCCCAAGCCCTTGGTCAGTTTTGCGCCGAGTTGCAATTTGACAGGAGCGAGAGATTTTTTCAGTGCCTGGAGGTCTGTGTTGGCGACGAGGAACTGAATCCCTTCAATGTGCGCTTCAATCATGTGGTTCACAGCGTTGCTGCCACCGCCGCCCACACCCACGACTTTGATCACTGCGCCGGTCATCGGCGGTTCATCCACGAAGGTAAAATTCATGTTCGTTCGTTCAGACGACATTCTGAGCCTCCACAATGTTCATTGTTTTGATGTTTCATTCGTATGTCACACAACCATGCATTTGTCTGAGGCAAGGCGCTGTTGAGCAGACCTTGCACGTTGCCGTTGATAACGCACGTTGCCGGTTGTGAACCTTTCCAGCGTCTTCAAATTCGGCTCGAAACGACGGTTTTTACTACTGACTTTACATCCTGCGGGACGCACTTTTTTGGCTTTCACTGCTTCTTACGGGTCGGCACTATAGCACAACCTATTGCTGTGTCCCAGTGATCCAGCCACAAGCCGTTCGGGAGGTGGCCAGATTTTGCACAGCACGCTTCAAAGATGCAAACGATGTAAGATTCAATTTGCCGAACGCAAATTGAAGCTCAGCTTAAGCCGTCCGCCGTTTCAATCCGAACCATTCTTTCAAGCGCGTCGAGACGGCGCTTTCGGTGTTTTGTTTGCGATTCGACTTGCGGCTGATGACCTGGCCCTGCTCACAACGCAAGCCATACAGCACCAAGCCGACCGCCGTCGCAAAGCCGGATTGCGCGACTTCATCCGAGGCATCCGGCATGCCCACACGCACCGGCGCATCAAAGACCGATTCCGCCACTTCGACCAGACCCGGCAACATCGCCCCGCCGCCGGTCAAGACGATGCCGCTCGACAATTGGCGGTCGTAACCCGCGCGCTTCAACTCCGCGTGCAGGTGCGCGAATACCTCTTCGGCGCGCGGTTCCAGAATCTCGCACAGCAAGCCGCGCGAAACGTTGCGTGAAGCACGGTCGCCCACGCTCGGCACTTCGATCATCTCTGGTCCGAAGCCATGCGTGAGTTGATCCAGCAAGGCGCGGCTGGCGCAGCCGGATTCGCGCTTGATCCGTTCGGCCTCCGGCACAGGCGTGCGCAAACCGAACGCGATGTCGTTGGTGAAATGCGAGCCGCCCACCGGCAACACCGCCGTATGCCAAACTGCCCCGCGTTGATAAATCGCCAGACTGGTCGTTTCGCCGCCGATGTTGATCAGCGCCGCGCCGTACTCTTTGTCGTTGTCGCTCAGCACCGCTTCAGCGGCGGCCAGTTGCGTCAAATAAATGTCGGCGACGTTGAGCCCCGCGCGATTCACGCAATTGACGATGTTCTGTTTGGTCGCCACCGGACTGGTCACGATGTGCACCGAGACTGACAAGCGCGCGCCCAGCATGCCGCGCGGATCGTCAATGCCATCTTGATCGTCCACGGTGTATTCCTGTGGCAACACGTCGGCCATCTCGCGTCCCGATGGAATCGAAATCGCGCAAGCGGTTTCCTGCACGCGTTTGATGTCGTCGTCGGTGATTTCGCGGTTGCGGCCGGGAATGGCGATCATTCCCTGGCTGTTCTCGCCTTTGATGTGCGCGCCCGACAGGCCTACATAAACATCCTGCACGACCATGCCCGACATGCGTTCGGCGGCGTCAATGGCGCGTTTGATCGCTTCGACGGCGAGGTCGGGTTTGCTGATCACGCCTTTGCGCAAGCCTTTCGACTCGGCTTCGCCTACGCCGACGATTTCAAGTTCGCCGTCCAGCGCATCGGCAATCACGACGCGCACCGTCGTCGTGCCGATGTCGAGTCCGACAATGGGTGCGGCTTCCTGTGTTGGCATTGCTTCTCTCCCGGTAGTCGGTAGCCGGTAGTCGGTAGTCGGTTACTCATCGTTGATCGCGCATCACTGCCGCGAACCGACTACC
>JANOWX010000455.1:0-22163 GCA_031418175.1 Acidobacteriota bacterium
CGGCACAGGCCGCCGCTTTGGTAGTCCTTTGCGGGTTTGCTCATTGAGGCATACCAAAGCGGCGGCCTGTGCCGCGCGCACTCCAAAGGCTTCGCCAGGCCAAAGGTATCTTTTGGTTTCGGTTGGTTAAAGATCGCCGCATAGATGTTGCAGCAACGCCACGCCCGTGATGGCGGCGGTTTCGGCCCGCAGCACGCGCGTGCCCAGATGCACGGGCACGAAGCCGTGTTGCGCTGCTACCTCCAATTCGGCCTCGCTCCAGCCGCCTTCTGAGGCGACGGCGACGCAGGCGGAATCAGTCGTGGGCGCAACGTCTTTGAGCCGCTGCCCACCGCGTTCGGACAAGATCAGTTTCAGGTTGCTGGTTTCTGCGGCGCAAAATTTCAGCCAAATCTGCGGTTCGGCAAATTCGACCAATTGACGGCGTCCACATTGTTTCAACGCTTCGAGTGCGATGCGCTGCCAGCGTTGCAGTTTGTGTTCGGCTTTGAGTTGGCGAATGTCGCAATGTTCGGTCAGCAGCGGGACGATGCGCGTGACGCCGAGTTCGGTGGCCTTTTGCACGACCCAATCGAATTTGTCGCCTTTGAGCAAGGCGACGGCGAGCGTGAGGTTCAGCGGTGATTCAACCGTGTTGGTGAGTTGCTCGATGATGGTGAGTTCGGCGGTGCGCTTGCCGGCCTGGCTGATTTTGCAGGCGTATTCCTGGCCGCAGCCGTCAAAGGCGAAGACCTGCGCGCCGGCGGGCAGGCGCAAGACGCGCGCGAGGTGATGCGCTTCGTCGTCGGCCAGCGTGATGAGCGGGCCGTTGATTTGTGCGGGTGGCGCGTAAAAGCGGTGGCGTTGCATAGGGAGAAACTACCAACGTCCGGCCCAAGTGCCCAAGTGCCCAAGTGCCCAAGATGGAGTTCAAGCTTTAGCTTGTCGGGCGCGCGGTGCGCGCCAAAGCAGCCTAAAGGCTGAACTCCATGCACTTGGGCCGGGCGTTTCGACTAGATGCGTTGGGTTTTTTGCGAGCGCAGCGCGAACGAGACCCATTCGCCGTCGGGTTTGCTTTCCAAGACATCAAAGCTGCAACGCGCGAGCAACGAGAGCACCTCGTCGCCCTGTTCGCGCAGGATGCCCGAAACGATGAGCGTGCCTTGGCCTTTGATGACTTGGGTGAAATTGCCCGCGAGGTCGGTGATGACGTCGGCGGTCAGATTGGCGACGACGACATCGAATTCCTGCCCGCGATACGCCGAGAGTTTATTGACCTCCAAGGTCAACGTCTCATGAACCTCGTTGATCTCGGCATTTTCTTCGGCGACTGTGATGGCTTCGGGGTCAACGTCGAAGCCGATGACCGTGGCCGTGGGCGCGAGTTTCAACGCGGCAATCGCCAGGATGCCGGTGCCGGTGCCGACATCGAGTAAGGCCGGGGTGTTCGTTTTGGGCGGCCAGTATTTTTCGAGCAGTTCCAAACAGCCGCGCGTCGTTTCGTGCGTGCCGGTGCCAAAGGCCATGCCGGGGTCAATTTGAATGATGAGACGTTCGGTCGCGGCCACTTCTGCGCGCTTCCATGAGGGCGCGATCAGCAAGCGCGCGCCGATTTCCACTGGCTCATAACCTTTCTTCCATTCGGTCAGCCAATCCTGATCGGCGATGGTCAGGGCTTCGAGCCTGTGCAAGGCGGCGGGCAGGTGTAGGAAGCCGAGCACGCGTTCGATCTCGCTGCGCAGCGTTGCCACGTCGGGCGCGGCGGCGAAGTAGGCGCGCAGCGTGAGACGGTCGGGCGTGTCTTCCGAAACTTCGATGCCGGTGGTGCCCGCGTTCCAGAGCAGCGGGGTGACGGCCTGTTCGGCGGCTTTGGCGATTTCGACTTCTACGGCATGCCAGACTTTCATTTAATTCCAAAAGCGTAGGGGCAGACCTGCGTGTCTGCCCCGGTCGGTTCGGACGTACTCCGATTCCGTCTCTAGCCATCGGGGCAGACACACAGGTCTGCCCCTACGCGTGTTTCGTTTCTTCGATCCCCAGTTCATCCAGCAAACGCGGATCGTCGCGCCAGTGCTCTTGCACGCGGACGAACAGGAACAGGCGCACGGGGCGGTTGAGCAGTTTGCGGATGTCGCGGCGCGCGCGCGTGCCGACGGTTTTGAGCATGTGGCCCTGTTTGCCGATCAGGATCGGTTTCTGCGAATCGCGTTCGACATAGATCACGCAATGGATTTCGGTCACATCCTCAACCTCCGTCCACTGTTCGACGCGCACGGCGGTGACATAAGGGATTTCGTCGCCGGTGATTTCCAGAATCTTTTCGCGCACGATTTCGGCGGCGAGCGAGCGTTCCATCTCGTCGGTGAAAAGCTCCGGTTCGTAAAGCGGCGCGCCTGTGGGCAGATGTTCGAGCAGCTTGCTGACCAGCAGTTCCTGGTTGTCGCCGGTGCGCGCCGAGAGCGGGATGATTTCGGCGAAGTCGTATTCGTGGCTGTACTGTTCGATCAGCGGCAGCAGGGCCGCTTTGTCTTTGAGCAGATCAATTTTGTTGAGCAACAGGAAGGCGGGCTTCTTGGCTTCCTTGACCAGTTCGAGCGTGAAGCGTTCGCCCTGGCCGAAGCTTTGGGTGACATCGCGCAGCAGCAGGACGATGTCCACTTGCAAGAGCGCGTCGCTGACGAAGCCCATCATACGGCGGTTGAGCGCGTAACCGGGTTTGTGCACGCCGGGCGTGTCTACGAAAACGATTTGGCCCGGTGGATTATTGGCCGGGCGATTGACGATGCCGCGAATGCGCGTGCGCGTGGTTTGCGGTTTGTTTGAAACGGCGGCGATGTGTTCGCCGATCAGCGCGTTGAGCAAGGTGGATTTGCCCGCATTCGGACGACCGATCAAGGCGGCGAAACCGGCCTTGAAGAATGCGGAAGGCGGAAGGCGGAAGGCGGAATCTTCCGATTGTGGATTCAACGCTGGTGGTGTGGTTTCGCTGCGCTCAATACTTTCGGTGGTTGGTTCGTTCATTCAATACTCTTTTCCGCATTCCGCATTCCGCATTAGGCAAAGGGGTTTTCATCCGCGCTCGGCCCGTAAATCGAAGGCAGCGGCACATCCAGCGCGCGCAGATAAACCGACAGTTGGCCGCGATGGTGGTACCAGTGGTTGAGCATGATCATGCGCACCACGCCGAGACGCGGGGCGGCCATCACCACTTTGCCTTCCTTGGTGCTCAGCGTCCAGGTCGCCAGCATTTTGGCGTCGTCCCATTGATTGAGCGCCGCTTTGGCCTGCGTCAGGCTGCCTTCGAGCAGCGGCAGCAGTTCGGCAGTGGAACCCACCGCAGGCTGCTCACCGAAGTCGGGGACTTCCATGGAGTCGCCGCCCAGGAAAGAAGCCACCCCGCCGGGCGTCGTGGCGACGTGGTGCGCCAACTGGCCGAGCGTCATGGATTTCGGGTGCGGACGATAATCGAGTTTGTCAGTGGGCACGCGTTCCAGCACACGCCGTGTGGTTGCGGCTTCCTGATCGAGTTCTTGCAGGATTGAATCAGCGATGCTCATGGGGTTGCTCCTTTTGAATGGTGTTTGGGTTGCTGGTTGTTGGTGAAAATCAGTTGTCGTTGCCCTTGCCCTTCTTGCCTTTCTTGGACGGTTCGATGGGCGTGGGCTCCGGCGTGGGCGCGCGCACGACTTTGGGCCGCGTCTCAACGCGCGCGGGTTCGGGCGGCGGTAAGAGCCTGGGCGTCGGTTCGGGTTTGTTCACCACCGGCGCGGGCATGGGCGCGGGCGGCAGGTCGCGCACCGAACTGCCCAACGGATCGAGGTTCGGCAAATCTTTTGAGCCGGGCAGGTAGTCGCCCTTGGCGCTGACCAGCCGCGAGCGTTCGTTGGCGTGTTCGCGTGCGCGCGTCAGTTGCAATTGGCGCAGATCGTCGGGCACCGGCGGCGTCTTGGGGAACCGCTCGCGCGGGCGGTCTTTCATAAAGGGCCGCATGAATTCATTCCAGAACGGCAGCGCCGCCGAGGCGCCCGATTCGCCTTTGCCCAACGGTTGTTTTGAATCGCTATAACCGATCCAGACGCCGGTCGTGTATTTCGCGGTGTAGCCGATAAACCAGGCATCGCTGAATTCGTTGACCGTGCCCGTCTTGCCGCCGACTTCGTGGCCGGCGGCGTTCGCGCCTTTGGCGGTGCCTTCCAACACGACGCCGCGCATCAGGTCAACCATTTGGGCGGCCACGTATTCGCTCAGCACTTTGTAGGATTTCGGCTTGGCCTCTTCGATCACGTTGCCGTCGCGATCCACGACCTTGCGAATCCAGACCGGTTCGACGCGCACGCCCGCGTTGGGGAAAACCGAATAGGCCGAAACCATCGGCAAGAGCGGCTCTTCGGTTGCGCCCAGCGCCGAGGGCAGAAAGGGCGCCATCGGATTGGGCAGGCCCATGCGTTTGACCATGTTGACGCCGTTGTTGATGCCGATTTCATCCAGCACGCGCACGGCCGGAATGTTGCGCGAGAGCGCAAAGGCTTTGCGAATCGGCATCGCGCCCATGAATTTGTCGTCGTAATTGTGCGGCTGCCAGTTGCCGCGTTTGAAGGGCGCATCGTCCACCACGTCATCGGGCCGCAAGCCCCATTCGAGCGCGGCGGCGTAAATAAACGGCTTGAAGGCCGAACCCGTTTGGCGATTGGCCTGGGTCGCGTGGTTGAACTTGGTGGTCGAGAAATCGTAACCGCCGACCAGCGCTTTGATCTCGCCGGTCTTGGATTCGAGGGCGACCAGCGCGGTCTGCACTTCGGGTTCGGGTTCGAGCTTGACCTTGAGCGCCTTTTTGACTTCGTCAATGGCTTCGACGCTGAACTGCGCGAGGTCGCCGCGTTTGAAAAGCTTGGCCGGCGCTTTGCCCACGCTCGCCGTGTCAGCCGCCGTGACCAGCGCCGAAAACGGGCCGAACGAAACCAGCGCGGCGCGTTCGTTCACCTCTTTGACCACGCCGGTGACGACCTCTTCGAGCTTGGGCGCGACGGCTGACCAGGTGTAGTGCTGATAGGTTTCGAGCGTCGCGCCGTCGTCTTGTGCAAGGATGTTGTCGAATTGAATCTTGCGCCAGCCGTGCCGTTTCTGGTAATTGCGCGCGCCTTTGCGCACGGCGGCGACGGCCAGGGTTTGCGCTTCGGGGTCGAGCGTGGTGTAAACGCTCAGGCCCGCTTTGTAAACCTCCATCGCGTCTTGCGAATTGCGTTCGAGCACGCGTTGCAATTCCTGGCGCACCTCTTCGATGAAGTAGGCATAGGGCGATTTGTCATTCTTGTTGCGGACTTCGTTGGCATTGACGCCCAGCGGTTTGGCTTTGGCGGCTTCCGCTTCGGCGGCTGAAATGAAGCCGGCCTCAGCCATGGATTGCAGCACCAGGTTGCGGCGCTCTTTGGCCGCCTTGGGCCGCAGGATCGGCGAATACTGCTGCGGCGCCTTGGGCAACGAAGCGAGCATGGCGTACTGTTCCAGGTTCAAATCTTTCAGCGGTTTGCTGAAGTAGTAATCCGACGCGGCCTCAAAGCCATAGGCGCCGCCGCCCAAAAAGATTTGATTGCAATAGAGCGTGAAAATCTGCTCTTTGGTGTAAACGCGCTCGATCTGCAAGGCGTAGATGGCCTCTTTGAACTTGCGAATCCAAGACCGTTCCTTGCTCAGAAACAACTCGCGCGCCAATTGCTGCGTCAGCGTCGAAGTCCCGCGCGCGCGCTGGCCGCGCGTCAGGCTTTGCACGACCGCGCCTGCCAGCCGGTAAGGGTCGAGCCCGAAATGATCGAAGAAGCGCGTGTCTTCGATGGCCATGATGGCCTCTCTCATACGATCGGGAATCTGTTCGTAGGTGAGCGGAATGCGGCGTTCGAGCGCCAGTTCGCCGATCACGGTCTTGCCGTCGTCGGCAAAGACTTTGGTGATTTCGGCGGGGCGGTAATCGGCCAACGCGTCCACTTCGGCGGCATAACTGGTGAAGTTGAGCTGATAGGCCACCACCAGACCCGTCAAGCCGCCCGCCACCAGCGCCAGCACGGCCAGCGCGCCCAGCTTTGAACGGCGGAAAAATTCTTCCAACCTATCAGTCCATTCGTTCAGTTTGTCCATAATGCTCAACTGCGAGGAACCGCGCGCACCCGCGCCCGAATTTTTCTCAGGTTCTATGCCGGAATTTTTGCCAGATTCTTTCGGAGCCGTATAAAAATAATTGCCCGCCAGCGCGGCCTGGATTATACCAGTCGCACCAAAGGCGCGAAAGGCGGCGCTGAGTGCCGGGTGCATGGGCGGAACGTGCCGCAATTGAACGCCGTTGGGCCAACGAATACGCAGACATCACGCAACGAACTTTACGAAAATTGAGGGAGAGACCTGAACATGAAAAACAACAAGCCAAGTGTCTGGTTGGGTGGGGCTGCTTTATTGGCCTTGAGCCTGTGCATACAGGCGCAAAACTCCAAAGCTGACGCCGCGATTCGCCAAGTCCTGGACGCGCAGGTCGTGGCCTGGAATGCGGGCAAGCTCGAAGCCTTCATGGCCGGGTACTGGAACTCGCCCGGCCTCACCTTCGTTTCCGGCGGGCGCAAATTGAACGGCTGGGACGCCACGCTCGACCGCTACCGCAAAACCTATCAGGCCGAAGGCAAGGAGATGGGCAAGCTGGCCTTTCTCGATCTGGATGTGCAGCAGCTCGGCCCCGCCGCCGCCTTTGTGCGCGGACAATTTCAATTGAAGCTTTCGGACGGCAAGGAGGCGAGCGGGCGCTTTACGCTGGTGTTGCGCAAATTCAAAGACGGCTGGAAGATCATCCACGATCACACGTCATCGAATTAAGTAGCTCGCAAAAATTCTTTCACCACCACGAAGAAACGAAGAGCACGAAGAAGAGGAAGCCGGAAGCTGCCGATCAACCTTGGTATTTCGTGACTGCTCAGCCCTGGGTGCGCAGTCCTTCCAGGCTGCGGGCCGTGGCGACACACTCCTTGGTTTTCCAAAGCGTCTTCCAGCCGAGCACGCAGGCTGGAAGCACTGCGCTCCCAGGGGTGAGTAGTTACGATGTTTCTTCAATATCCTTCGTGTTCTTAGTTTCTTCTTGGTGAAAAGTTTTTGTGCAAGAACTTATTGCCGCCTACTTACTTAAGCACGCGCTCGCCCGCCTCACGCGGTTCGACCAGCACGGTCTTAAACGCCGAGAGCCGCACCTGGCCCGGCGCAAAGCCTTTCTGTTTCGTGACGAATTTGCGTTCGCAATAATTGACGGCGACGCGCGTATCCAGCCGCGCGTGGCTGAATTGCGCGGCCAGTTGGGCGGCTTCGGTGATGGTGCGGACTGGCACGGGCTGGCGTTGCGGATTGCGCAACAGCACGTGCGAGCCGGGGTAATCGGCGACGTGAAACCAGAGGTCGAAGGATTTCGCCACGCGCAAGGTCAGCGTGTCGTTGTCGCGGTCGGTGCGCCCCACCAGGATTTCGTAACCATCGCTCGAACGATAGTGGCGCACGCCCGCAATCTTCTCCGGCTTGGCTTTGCCCGACTTGGCTATATTTGCTTGCGGCTTGGCGTTGGCGCGCGGTTCTTTGTCGGGCAACGGGCGCAATCCACAGGCTTGCGCAAAATCGGCCAGTTCGGCGCGTTGCGTCAGTTGGTCGAGTTGCGCGAGTTGCTGTTCGAGCTTGGCGATGACGGTGGCGACCTGGGGCAGGCGTTGATTGAGGGTTTGCAAACCATGGCGCGCTTTGCGGGCGAGTTTGAAGTAATGCTCGGCGGCTGCTTGCGCGTTCGGTTTGGTGGCCGAGGGGATTTCGATTTGCGGCATGGCTTCGTCATAAAAATCAGTCACGACGAAGCCGGTCGCGGTCTTTTGTACCTGCTGTAAATTGGCGAGCAGCAGTTCACCGTAGCGTTGATGCGTTTCGCCCCGGCTGAAGCCGTCGCGTTCGCGGGTCAGGTTGACGTGCAACGCGCGCTGCTTTTTCAGCTTCGCGGCCAATTGCGTGTGCAGTTGTTGCCGCAACGCCTGGAAGCCGCGCCGCTCGTCTTGCAAGGTGAAACAGGCGTCGGCAGCTTGGTTGACACTGGGGAAGACAAGCGCATGGAGTTCAGGCTTTAGCCTGTCTGGTTGAATCGAAGCGCAGGCTAAAGCCTGAATTCCATGCGCTTTTGCTTGCTCTTGCAAAGCCACTGAAGCGCTCACATGCGTCAACGCAATGGGCGCGAGCGACAGCGTGACGCCGGGCCGCCCCAAATCGCGCTGCAATTCTGCGAGCGGGGCCGAGGCATACAACATCGGTTGCGGCGGCTGTTCAAATAGCTCAGTCAACAGCCCGGTCAACGCGGTGTGCGCAGCGGCCTGCGCCGCCCGGTGCGCCAATTCGGCGGCGTAAAGTTGGGTGAAGCCGAGCAGGTGTTGTTGCGCGGCGGCGGCCAATCCGCCCTTGGTTTCGCCGGCGAGTTTCGCCAGTGTGGCGGGCGGGACTGAGAACGGATCGAGCTTGTCGGGCGGCGGCGCGGGGTCGCGGTAGCTGGCGGGCTGCGCGGCGACTTCGCGCAAGGTGGCGATGATGCGTTGGCCTTCGAGCAGGAAGACGTTGGCCGCGCGCCCGATCAATGCGCAAACCAGCGCGCGTTGCACCGGCTGGCCCGCTTCATCTTCCGCCGCGAAGTTGAAGGTCATGACCCGGTCGTAGCCGAGTTTTTCTACGCTAATCAATTGTGCGCCGCCGAGATACTTTTTGAGCAACGCGGGGAAGGCGATGTCATTTCGCGCATCCGTGCCGAATTGGCGGGCTGAGCGCGCAGTCAAATACAGTGCCAAACGTTGTGGGTCGGTCGCAAGATAGAGCAAGCGCCCATCGCGCAACCTGAAATCGAGCGCCAGGTCGGTCGCGCCGAGTTGATAGACCTTGCCCAACCGCAGCCCGCTGAGCGTCGTGTTCAATTCGTTGGTGATTGCGTGCAAGAGGAAGTTGTCCATCGCGCGGCCAATCTACCATGAAATGTGCAAAGGAAAGCCGGTGTGCGCGAAGGCAAAGTGCATGGAGTTCAGCCTTTAGGCTGCCAGCGGCGCGCAACGCGCGCCTGACAAGCTAAAGCTTGAACTCCATGCATTTGTGCCGTTGTTTGGGCTGAATTTGATGAGTGTTAAGGGCAGTCTCAATCCCCTGAACGCCGCAACGTGATCGTTTGGCCCAATGCATCGGCCAGCCCGCGTTGATATTCGGTCACGCGGGTGACGACGTAATTGAAGGGCGGGCAAAGCAGGCCGATGGCGCCGCCCAGTGATTGCCACAAGCGGCGCTTGAAAGTAATCGGCGTGCTGGCGTCGGTCAGATCCACACAACGCAGCCCGCACAGCGCCATGCCAAAGGTGCGGCCATTAAAACTGTAGGTGATGAGTTGATAGAGATAGACCACCACCGCCAGGATGCTGGCCATCAGGTAAAGATCGCCCCATTCGGGCGGGCCATCCAGCGAAGTGTAGGCGCCGAAAAAAGGCAGATAGGCCAGCGCGGCGGCTTCCAAATCAACCGCGCCCGCCAGTGCGCGCAACCAGATGGGCGCGGGTTTACCGATCCAGACGTTGCTTTTCTTGCCGGCATTGGCGTGCGTTTCGGCTGGTTGTTCTAACGCAATCAACGCGGGCGCAATCAACGCGGGTGCGGCCAAGGCGGGCGTCACTGTAGTTTCGGCGTCCGGCCTTGTGGTGATGCTCGTTGCGGCGCTAACGGGTGTGGGCGCAGCTGCCGCAACTGTAGCGGCTGGTGCGATGGCTGCCAGGCGCGCGCGCAATGATTCCGGTGTTGGTTGGCGCGGCGTTTGAGCGAGGGGCTGCGCAGCGGTGGCGGCAGCGCGCAAAGCGGGCGCAGGCTCACAGACCTCTGGTGCAAGTGGCGCAGTTTCTGCGACCGGCTCTTCGTCGTATTCCAGCGCGCGGGCGACGGCCTGGCCGCCGCTGTTGCGCGGGCTGCGCGGCCAGGGGCGCACAGTGGGCGGCGCCTGTGTGCGGCGGATGCGTTTGAGCGCCGATTCGACGATCAGTTGCGCCGTCGGGTCTTCGGGCGTGGCGGGCGGCGTGGGGCCGTCGGTGACGCCCTGGCGGCGTTGCTGGTGTTCGCGCACTTTGGCGCGCGCCAACTCGCGCCAGGCCGGTTCGCTGGGCGCGCTTTCTTTGGCCGCGTCCGTTTCGGCTTTTGGTTCGGCCTTGGGCTGTACGGGGAATTGCAACAGCTTGGCTTCGGGCGCATAACGCGCGCGCACTCTGGCGGCGGCGGATGAAACGGCGTTGGCCGCTGGCGCCGCCTCGGTTGAAGCCATTGGCGTTGTTGGTTCGGTTGGTTGGGAACCAACTTGGCGTTGCGCTTTCCATTTATCAGCGCGTTGCGCCGCGTTGTTGAAACCGCATTGCGGGCAGATCACACGACTGCCGGACAATGCACAGGCACACTTTTCACACTTCATGCTGGAAGGTTATCCTCAGTTGGGGCGGAGCTACCACGACACGAACACCTAACCTAGCCACACACCTGCAAGCGTCTGGAACGTTCCGCAAAAGTTAATTCAATTGAGAATTGGAAATGATTATGCCCGGAGTCGCGGCGGATACTAGCAAAGGGGTCTGGGGCGGTCAATGGCACGGTAAGGCCGGGTGAATGCGACGACTGCGCCATAGTCCATTGTAGTAGCGAATTTATTCGCGCTGTAGCGCCGCGAATAAATTCGCCAATACAAAGGGGCGCGCCGCCCAAATTTCAGCCCGCCGACATTCAATTTTTCCAGCCAATGGTTTATAAGAGAACGCCCCATCCGCGCGGTTCACGCGTCAGTATTGCAGGGGCCGTCAGCTTACCTTTTCTTCCGCAGGCAATTTGCTTTCCCGCATCCGCATGGAGGTTTGCGATGGGTTACATACCGGGCTATACGCACGACATTTTCATCAGCTACGCGCACATTGATAACGACCCGTTGATCAAGGGCCTGCCCGGCTGGGTGGATTTTTTTGAAGACCTGTTGCGCAAAACCTTGCGCGTCCAGTTGGGCGCGGAGGTGACCATCTTTCGCGATCCGCGACTCAACGGCTTCGATACCTTTTCTGAACAACTGGCCGGGGCGCTGGAACAGAGCGCGGTTTTGCTCGCCGTCATCTCGCCGCGCTATATCAAGGCCGAGTGGTGTCTGTGGGAACTGCGCGAATTTCAAAAACGCACCGGCGGCGGCCGTTTGCTCAAAGTCGTCAAGACCTCAATCGAAGGCGGGAGCTTTCAACTGGATGGGCAAGCCCTGCTCGCCAGCGTCAAGGATGTGCTCGAACACCGCTTCTACTACGCCGAAGAACGCAGCGGCAGGCACATAGACTTGCAGCCGGAACTCAAGACCAAGGACATTCCTGATTTCGTGGACAAGGTCAATGTCGTGTGCGAAGACCTGCATCAACTGTTCCGCCGCCTGCGCGGCTCAGGCGCTTTGCCCGCGCCTGCACCCTCGATTCCGCTGATACCCGCGCCCGTGCCAGTGCTTGCGTCCACGCCAAATCCAATGCCTGCGCCCGCGCCCGCAGCGCCGCCGCCCCCAGGCGTATTGCCTAACAGCGCCAGCGCGGCGATTACCACGGAGCTGCCTGCCGTTTACCTGGCTGAACCTGCCAAAGACCAAGTCGAAGCGCACAAGTTGATCAAGACCGAGTTACAGCAATTCAAGTTTCGCGTGCTGCCCGATCAGCCGCTGCCGACGGATGTCGAGGAATTCAACACCGCCGTGCGGCAGTACCTGGAACAGGCCCAACTCGCGGTGCATTTGCTGGGCGAGAGTTACGGCGGCATTTTGGATGTGGATGCGGAGGTACGGTCGAAGCCGCACGTGCAATACGAGCTGGCCGCCGCGCTGGCCCAGGCCAACAAGCTGACGCAACTGGTCTGGTTGCCGCCGGGCTTGACGCTCAAAGCCGGCGGCCAGCAAGAGCGTTTCGTCACCCAGGTCAAAAACACCTCGCTTGAGTTCCTGCAAGTCAAACTCGAAGACCTGAAAACCGAGATTCACAAAAAGCTCAAACCGCCGCCCAAAAACATCTGGGCCGAACTGGCGGGCGATCCCGTCACGGTCTGCCTGTTCTGCCACGAACAGGATTTCGCCCAGGTCGGGCCGCTGTTCAGCTATCTCAAACTCGAAGAAGCCTACCAAGTAAAACTGCCGCTGCAAGACCAGGAGCCGCCGGAAAAATACAAACAACTGCTGCAATCCAGCGATGCGGTGTTGCTCTATTACGGCGCCGCCGATGAGGAGTGGTTCGGCAACATCTGGCGCGTGATTCAAAAGCTCAGCGCGACCGGGCGCACAAAACCCTTGCTGGCCAAGGCGATTTACATCGGTGAATGCGAGACCAAAGAAAAAGACCTGCTCACATCCAGCGATCCGCTCGTGCTGAAAAACTACGCGCCCTTCACGCCCGAAGTCATTGCGCCCTTTGTGCAGCGCATTCGCGCGGCGACGGAGGGCCGATGACACCGTTAAGCCCCACGCATCCGTTCCCCGGTCTGCGCCCGTTCAAGTACGAAGAGAGCCAGCTCTTTTTCGGGCGCGACGGCCAGGTCGAAAAGATGATCGCCAAGCTGTCGGCCAAACATTTTCTGGGCGTGGTCGGCACTTCGGGCAGCGGCAAATCTTCGCTTGTCTTCGCCGGTCTGTTGCCGGCCTTGCGCAGCGGGATGATGCCGGGGGCCGGTTCGAATTGGCGCATCGCTGTGTTGCGGCCCGGCGATGATCCGCTCGGCAATCTGGCGCGCGCGTTGAACGATCCCAAAGTCTTCGGGCCCGCGCAGCCCGAACATAACCAAATTCAAACCGCCGTGACCGAGGCCATGTTGCGGCGCGGCAGCCGAGGCCTGTGCGAAACCGTGCGGCAGAACACGCTGCCCGGCGATCAAACCAAAAACCTGCTCGTCGTGGTAGATCAGTTCGAGGAACTCTTCCGCTACGCCCGCGAAGCGCGCCGCGCCCACAACGAAACGTATGACGACGCGGCGGCCTTCGTCAAACTGCTGCTCGAAGCCGTCAGGCCCGCTGCCGACGGCGCATTTGACCAGCACCTATATGTGATGCTGACGATGCGTTCGGATTTCCTCGGCGATTGCGGGCAGTTCTGGGACCTGCCCGAAGCCATCAACGAGAGCCAATACCTGATCCCGCGCCTGACCCGCGACCAACTGCGCGAAGTGATCGAAGGCCCCATCGCATTGTGCAACGCCCGTATCACCACGCGGCTGGTCAATCACCTGCTCAACGACATCGGCGACCGGCAGGATCAACTACCGATCTTGCAACACGCGCTGATGCGCACCTGGAACTACTGGAAGGCGGAATGCGGAAGGCGGAAGGCGGAATCCCATGACGCTCTGCCTCCGATTGATTTGCCGCATTACCTGGCAGTCGGCGGATTGGAGCGCGCGCTCTCGAATCACGCTGAGGAAGCTTTGGCCGAACTGGATGAGCGCCACCAACAAATCGCCAAAAAGCTGTTTCAATCCTTGACTGAAAAAGGCGAGGACAATCGTGAAATCCGCCGTCCGGTCGAATTGCAAAAACTCTGCGACGTGGCCGAGGCCAGCGCGGCGGAAGTCATCAGGGTTATTGAAACCTTTCGCGCGCCGGGCCGCTCCTTCCTGATGCCGCCGCGCGATGACCGGCCTGAATTGCAGGCCGCGACGCGCATTGACATCTCGCACGAAAGCCTGATCCGCGTCTGGCAACGGCTGCGGCATTGGGTCAACGAAGAGGCCGAGGCCGCCGCGACCTATCGCCGTTTGGCCGATGTGGCCGCGCGGCGCAAACTGGGCAAAGCCGAAGTTTTGAGCGGCGTTGATTTGGATGCGGCCTTGCAATGGCAAATTGACAACAGTCCGTCGGCAGTCTGGGCCGAACGTTACCAATATGATTTCGCGGGCGTGATGAAGCTGTTGACGGACAGCCAGATGGCGCGCGCGGCCAGTGAGGCGAAGCAACGCGCGGAGGCGGAAGAGAAAGAAGCACAGCACCGCGCCGCCGCCGTCGCCGAAGAACGGCAGCGCAACAGCGAACGCGAGATCGCGCGCACACGCCGCTTCGCCGCGATTATCGGCCTCGCCCTGTTGCTTACCGCCGCGCTGGCCGTCTTCAGCTTTTTGCAGCGCCAAGAGGCCGTGAAGCAACGCAACATCGCCGAAGCGCAGCGCGCTGAAGCGATCAGGCAACAACAACTGGTCGAAAAATCAGACCGCTTGTACAGCCAGATCACGCCCATCCTGAATGAGATTTTGTTTTTTGGTAATGACCCGTCGGCGGGCTCCGAGCGGGCTTTGGAGTTCTTTCAACAAAGCGGAAATGTGTTGGGCGAAATCGTCACGTTGTGCAGTCTGGGCGATATGTATTTTCAACAGTTCGACTACCGGCAAGCCGATGAGCAATATCAACAGGCGTTTCGGCAGTTGAATCAACGACTGTCAGGCCATCCTTACGCCGTGCACGTGCTGAATCGGCTCGGCGCAGTCGCGACTGAAAAAGCCGACTACGCCAAAGCCGCGCAAGCGTTCAATCAGGCCTACGCGGTATTGCGCCAATCCTTTGGCCCCGATCACATCGAAGTCTCAGCCAATCGCAGTGGGCTGGCGCTGGTTTACCAACGGCAAAACAAATTCGATGAGGCCGAAAAACTTTTCAAAGAAGCGTTGGAGATCAACACGCGCGTGTTGGGCGCCGGGCATCAGCAGCTTGCGATTGATGAAGAGAGATTGGCCGCGCTCTATACCGCCTGGAATAAACCCGAGCAGGCCGAGCCGCTGTTTGTGCACGCGCGCCGCTTGCTCGAAGCAAAAATCGGCAAAACCAACCTGCACGATAAAGAGCAAATAGATAGCTATTCATTTCTTTATAACAGCCTCGCCTCGATATGCCTGAATCACGGCTCGCTCTATGCCAAGCAAAAGCAATTCGACAAAGCCGAGCCGCTCATCAAACAGGCGCTGGAAATACATGAGCATTTGTATGGGCCGGAGCATCCGAAAGTGGCGGTGGATGTGAACAATCTGGCCTCGCTGTACCTGCTACAACAGAAATATGCCGAGGCCGTGCGGCTCTATGAACGCGCGTTGCCGATTTACGCGGCGACCTATGGGGCGAATCATCCCCGAACAAACACCGTGCGCGGCGATCTGGCGAAAGCGCAAGCCGGATTGGCAGAGCATGGCAAGCTAACTCGCTAAGAGACACATTCTCCCTTTTCAATTCCCCATTCTTCATTCTTAAGCAGAGAAGGCATGCGCCAGTGTGGCCTCTGCCTAAGAATGGAGAATGGAAAATGGAGAATGGCAGTTACTCATTGCACTTCGTGCGCGTCACGTCCGGCTGTCCACGCAAAATACGTCGTTAAGGAATTGTCGGCGGCGGCAGCGGTTTGATCGGGTCTCTGCCTTTGACGAGCACAACCACACCGATGACCACGGCGGCCAGTCCGACCAGCAGCAGCGTTTTCGCCGGGAAGCGGCCCACCACTTCCAACGGGAACTCTTTGCTGGTGTCGCCCGCTGCCACGAGCAAGGCGCCCTTGGCCCGTTTGGCGCCGGCGGTAAAGGTGACGATGGCGATGCCTGCGTCATTGGTGGTGGCTTCGGTCACATCGAGCGTGCCCAAGTCCTGCGGCGCTAGGCTGAAGCGGACGCGGGTTTGCGGGACGGGTTCGTAATCCTGCTGCGGCGGCGCGGCGTTGGTGAAGCTGGCAAACATAAATTGAAAGCCGCTCTGCGACGGCGCGCGCCTGGCTGGGGCTGGGCGGCGTATGCAGAAGCCCCGGCGATTGGCTGTTTTCGTGGGGTGTTTTTTCAGCGCGGTTTGCGTCGCCGCCGTCACGCATTTGAAAGCGTTGGTGGCCGGATCGAAAGCGGCCTCGCTGATGTCGAAGTTTTGCAGCAAGGTTTTGTTGACAGCTTCGGCGCGCAGGGTGGGCGGCAGCAAACCCGCCAGCAAGGCGGCAATGAGCAACAGGCTGATGCGGGCAGCGAGGGATTTGTTCATCGGCGTCTCCTTGAATTGTTTGAAGGCGGGCGTGGCGCGCGGGTGGGCGGCGCAAGTTCCACGTCCGGCAGTGTGAGCCGCGCGGGGTCTTCCGGCGGCGCGGTTTGGAAACTGGGCGAACTGGGCGGACAACCGGTCTCGCCCAAGCCGGCGGTGAGGGCCGCGTTGCCATTCAACGTGACCCGCACGTGCGTGACTTCGAGATAAGCCGACGCGTTCGAGAAACGTTGGATGAAAGAGAAACTCTGGCCGCGATGTAACTGGCTGTTGGTGATCGTATTGACCAACTCGGTGCTTACCTCGATCGTTTGCACCGGCACGGTGGCCGTGGAGCCTTCCAGAAAGTCGAAGCGGGCGCTTTGCAAGGTGCGCCCCGGATCGTAGACCCCGGTGGTGACGACAAACTCGTTGCTCGCGCGGACCACCGTCACCATCGGGTTTTGCGCCGGATCGCGTGATGGATCGCAGGTATGCACAAAGCGCAGTTGCGGGGCAAGCTGGGCCGCCAGCGTGGAGAGCGGTTGGTTGTTCTGCAACGGGCTGCTTGCAGGCGGTTTGAGAATGAGTTGGGATTCCAGTATGAGCGGCAGCACTTGCGCCGCCGTCAAGTTATTGCCCGTCCCGCTGGCGCGCGCCGGAACCAGCGGATCGAAGAAGACGCGCAGGTTCAGCGACGCGCCCGCCGCGAGCGTGAAGCTGTCGCACGCGCCACTCGCCTGGGCTGTCTGCGCCGGGTCGCACAGATTGACCAGCGTCTCGGCCCCCACCAGCCTGACGTAGAAAGGCCGCCGGCTCGCCGGATCGAGACTGCGCTGGCCGTTGGCGGCACTGAGGATGGCGCGGCCATCGTTTTTGTCAGTCAAGCGCGGATTGCTGTCGGTGCGTTGCAGCGCCAAACCAAAACTGACCGTGCCGCAGTTCGTGTTGTTGAGCGTCAGCACTTGGCTGGCGGCCTGCGCGTTCGGCGTCAACCCCGCCGTGAGCGGCCCGCCGAAATTCAGCGGCGCGCCTGTCACTGCCAGCGGACACGCGCCAACGGTTACTCTGAAACTGCAATTCGCGGTATTGCCCGCCGCATCGGCTACCGTACAGGTCACAGTCGTCGTGCCCACTACAAACGCGGCGCCTGAAGCAGGCGTACAGACCGGCGCGCGCACGCCCGGGCAATTGTCCCTGACCGTGGGCAAATCATAATTCACCACCGTGGGCGCCGTACCCGCCACGCTGAGATTTGGCGGGCACGTAATCACGGGCGCTTGCGTGTCAGTGACCGTCACGGTGAAGCTGCACGTCGTTTGGTTTTGCGCGGCGTCGCGCACCGTGCACGTCACCGTCGTCGGGCCGACCGCGAACATCGAACCGGAAGCGGGCGTGCATACCGGCGTGCCCACGCCCACACAGTTATCGCTGGCGGTTGGTGACGAATAGGTCACGACCGCCGCGCAGATGTCCGGCGCAGCGGCTTGCGTGATGTTCGGCGGGCACACGAGCGTCGGCGCTTGCGTATCATTGACCGTGACCGTGAAGCTGCACGTCCCGGTCACAACGCCCGCATCTCTGGCGGTGCAAGTGACGGTCGTCGTGCCCACCGCGAACGTCGAACCCGCAGACGGCCCGCACGTCACCGGACAACCGCCGCTCGTCGCCGGCACGGGGTAATTCACCACGGCGTTGCACGCGCCTTGACTGGCATTGACTGTAATCGGCGTCGGGCATTTATCAATTAGCGTGCACGACCCGACTAGCACGGTGAAGCTGCAACTGGCCGTGTTATTCGCCGCATCGGCCACGCTGCAATTCACCGTCGTCGTGCCCAGCACAAAGGTCGAACCGGATGACGGTGTGCAACTGACGGTATTGCCGGGCGGGGCCGTGGGCATTGGGTAATTCACGACGGCTTCATTCGCCCCGGCTGCCAGCGTTTGCGTCAGATTCGGCGGGCACACGAGCGGCCCGCCAATCAACAGCGTGTATTCCCGCGCGCCGCTGCACCCGTTGCTTTGCGCCGTGAGCGTGAATGTGAACCCGCCTGCTTGCGCCGGCGTTCCTTGCAACACATTGCCCACGAGCAGCAAGCCGGGCGGCAAGGCGCCGCTGCTGACGGACAGGCTACACGTGCGGTTCGCAGGTTGTTGAATGATCGTCTGGGCGGGGTAAGCGTTGCCCACGATTCCGCCGGGCAGCGTGCGCGGCAAAAAGCTGATGACCGGCCCGTCAAGGCAAGGAACGTTTAGGATGTAAGTCCGCTTTCCCACGCAACCATTCATGTCGGTCGCGCTGACTCTGAATTCCCAACTGCCCGCCTGTGTGGGTGCGCCGCTGAGTGCGATTTGACCGCCTTGACTATTTTGTGCGCCCGCCAGGATGCCCGGCGGCAATTGCTCAGCCGTGAAGGTGTACGGGGCCGCGCCGCCTTTGGCCGTAAAGGTCTGCGCGAAACTGGCGCCGAGTTGCAGCCGCGCATTCGCCAACAAGGCCGGTTCCAAGCTGACGACTGGGCAAACAGTCGGTGGGCTGGTGGAAGATTTGGAACGCACCGTCAGGGTGTAGCTGTTCGTGACCTCGCAATCGTTTTTGTCTTTGGCCCGCAAGGTGAAACAGAACGTCCCCGCTTCTTGGGGTGTGCCGCTGAGCAGCGCGCCTTCGGCATTGGCGTTTGACCCCAGGAACAAGCCTTGCGGCACGCGTTCGCCCGGACGATTGTCGAGGCTGAAGGTATAGGGCGCTGACCCGCCGTTCGGACTGAAGCTGAGCGCGAGCGGCTCGCCTTCGATGCTTTGCACGCCGTCTAAATTTTCGGGGAAGAGACCAAGCAGGCATTCCGCTTTGTTGCGAATCGGATAGTCGTGGCAGATCACGCCGTAACAGCCGTTGGCGTCTTCGACGCGGATATGAAAAGTGAAATTGCCCGTTTCTTCGGGCGTGCCGCTCAACGTGACTTGATCGGGGCGCGGGCCGGGCGTCAGCTCCATCCCCTTGGGCATGCGCTCACCGACGCGCAACTCGACATCGAACCGATAGGGCGGCGTGCCCACACCGACGACGTTGAAGGTTTCGCTGTAAGGCACGCCGAGCGTCAAACGCGGATTGCAGGGAACGTCTTCGACCAAACCCAGTGTCCCGCAATCGGCGCGCGCGCGGATGAACACGGTGAAATGCTGGCGCGTCGCAAACGCGGGCGGACTGCTGACCTTGACCGTGAAGCTGAACAAACCTGACTCTTGCGGCGTCCCGCGCAAGCCGGCCACGTCATCGGGCGTGCCGTTTTCCAGTCTCAACCCCGCCGGCAAACAATCGCGGACTTCATTGTCCAGCGCAAAGGTATAGACGGACGAACCGCCGCCGCTCGCGCGCAACTCGTTTTGATAGGGAACGCCGATGGTGCCGACCAGCAGTTTGTCGGGCGTGACCCTGATCATTTGAAAATTGGCCGAGGCTGGGCGCAGCGTGTGGCCCAGCCAAACGGCGCAACTCAATCCGGCCAGCAGGCAAAGGGCCAGGACGGACAAGCGCCCCGCCTGTTTCGGCCAGCCGTGGGCGTGTTCTTGCGCGTGTGGGGTGTGCATCAGAACTCCTTTGTTAAGGCGGATCGAATGCTGATTCGACCGGGGACTGCCGGGTAGTGGCTAAGTTAGCTGGGATGTGTCAGTAGCCCGCGCGTGAGCAAGGGCTTTACTGGCAGCGGACAGCCCTTGCTTACGCGCGGGCTACTGACACGCCGTCCCACTCGATTTAGCCACTACCACGTTGCGAATGCTTTTCCAGTGAGAGCAACCGATCAATGGGGCAAGCTAGACATACCCAAACAATAAGACGGGTGAAAGCGGGCGCACTCTATAGCCAAGCAGCGGCGGCTGTCAATTTTAGGGACACCACACGGCCTGGAACGTTAGCCAGCATTGCTGCAACGCCAAGCTGCCAAGCGCGCCAAGCAGGATCAAGAGCGGAACTGAAGGGCTGCTTGCTTTACATGCGGTTCAGACCCGGCTTGGCTTGGCGTTCTCGGTGTCTTGGCGTTGAATTCGTGCTAACGCTCCAAGTCGTGACACCACGCAAATTCCGGTGGCGCCTATTTATCCATGAAAATATCCATCAGCGACAGGAAGGCCGGGCCCAGCACGACGATAAAGAGCGTCGGGAACAAAAAGAGCGCCAGCGGCAAGAGTAATTTGACCGCCGCCCGTTGCGCGGCCTGTTCGGCGCGTTGGCGGCGTTTGGTGCGCAAGGTGCTGCCATACACACGAATGGCGCGCCCGACCGAAGTCCCGTAGCGATCCGATTGAATGAGCATCGTGCAAAACGCGCGTAAATCATCCACGCCCGTGCGTTCGGCGAGGTTGCGCAAGGCCTGGGCGCGCGTGCGGCCGACGCGGATTTCGAGATTGACCAGTTCGAACTCTTCGCACAGGTCGGGGTGCGCGGTTTTCAACTCTTCGCCGACGCGCACGAGGGCGGCATTAAAGTCCATGCCGGCTTCGATGGTGATCATCAACAGATCAAGCGCATCGGCCAGGCCCCATTGAATGCGCAACTGGCGGCTGGCAATCAGCCGGTCGAGCGTGAGGCGGGGCAATAAATAGCCGCACAACCCCGCGCCGATCAAGAAGGCCATTGAGTTGCTCAACGGGCGCTCGACCAGCCAGAGCGCGAGGATCATCGCACCGGGCAGGCCGGCCAAAAACGCTACTTGGAGGGCGCGATAAATGGGCGCTGCATGCGGCGCGCGATAGCCGGCGTACATGAGCTTGCGTTGCAAGCTGCGCAACTCGTCGGGCGACGGCGGCAGCAACCGATTGATGGGCGCGGCGACGCGTTCGGCCATGACGGCGGTGGACAGCACCGCCGGGGCCGCGAAAGTATTGGCGGGCCGTCCGATTTCGCGCAAGCGTTGGGTCGTGGCCGTGGTTGGCTGAAATAAAAACCAATAGGCGCTGACCACCGCCAGCGAGACAAACACAAAGACCAAGAGTGAAATCATCAGCATGCCATTCCTCCAGAGCGTCCTGTCAGCCGCCGGGAAAGGGTTTCAACCAGTGCCTGTGGCAAAACAGGCGCTGCCAACAACTCAGATACGAATGCGCAAAATGCTGCGCACCATCAGCAAGCCGCAAACCTGCAAGACCAGCGCGGCCAGCAGCAATTTATGCCCGCGCGGGTCATAAAACAGCGGATTGAGAAAGGTGGGATTGATCCACGAAATCAAGAACACGACGATAAACGGCAAGGCGCACAAGATGCCCGCCGACATCCGCGAAGAGGTCGTGAGCGTGTTGAGGTCTTCCTTGATGCGAAAGCGGTCGCGGATGGTCTGGGCCGAAACATCCAGGATTTCAGCCAGATTGCCGCCCGACTCGCGTTGCACCAGGACGGCGATGGCGCACATCTTGAGTTCGAGCAAGGGCACGCGCAGCATCAGGTTTTGCAAACAGGTTTTGAGCGACAGGCCGAGCGTTTGCTCTTCATACACGCGCCCGAATTCGCCCGCAATCGGGTCGGGCATCTCTTCGGAAATCAGATGCAAAGTGGCCTGAAAGCCGTGCCCGGCGGCCAGCGCGCGGCTGATCATTTCGAGCGCTTCGGGTAAATCGGCCAGGAATTTGTCGAAGCGTTGTTTGCGTTTGTAAAGCAGGTGCGCGAAGGGCACCACGCCGGCCAGCAAACCGACCAGCACGATCAGCGCCATGACCGTGACCAGCATCGAAGCCATCAACATCCCCAACACCGTGGCCGCGACCGTAAAGAGCACCAGCCGCCCGACGGTCAAGTGCAAATCGGCTTGCTCGATCAGGCGTTTCAACTCCGCCGCCGTCTCGTTCTTTTTGAGCAATTGATCGAGCCAGGCCAGTTCGCTGAGCGCCACCGAGCGGGCCAGTTGCGCGCGCGGCGGCGGCAAGCCCACCGTGTCATCGAGCGCTTCGGCCAGGCGCTCGCCCACCCGTGCGCGCTGGGCGGTCGCTTTGCGCGTCGAGAATAGGTAAACCGAATAGACCGCGCATAAACAGAAGAGAAAAACAAAAAAGCTGATCATCTGGTGTTTGCTCCTCACTCGGTGGATGACCTTGAATTAAGGATGATTGAAAAATAGCAGGACTTACGCAAAAAGCCTGCAAGTGTGGTGCGGGTTCTTTAC
>JANOWX010000456.1:0-4991 GCA_031418175.1 Acidobacteriota bacterium
GACAGACTTTAGTCTGTCCCACGCGCTAGGACAGACTAAAGTCCGTCCTACCAACACCCCGATCAGTTTGATTTGCATTGGCAACACATCGTGCCCGGCGATGGATATGGCGATGAGCAAGCCCGTCACAACGGGCTACACACATAGAACATGTCAGGGAAGAAGAAGGTCAGTTATGAAAACTAATTCCACAGTCCACAAGTTTTTGGCAGTGCTGCTCACGTGCTGCCTCGCGCTGCCGGTGACGGCGGTGACCGCCTTGGCCGATGGCAAGTCGGGCAAAAAGAGCTTCAAGGAAGGCATGAAGTACGAAGAGCAGCAGCAATGGGACCTCGCCGCGCAACAATTCGCCTTGGCCGTTGCGTCGGAGCCGAGCAATCCCGAATACAAATTGCACTATGCGCGCGCGCTGCAAAACGCCTCACTCATGTTCATCAAGCGCGGTGACGAATTAGCCAAACAGGGTGATTTCGCCAGCGCCTACAATGCCTTTCGCCAGGCGCTCGGTTACGATCCAAGCAATGAGATGGCGAGCCTGAAAATGCGCAGCATGCTCACCATTCAAAAGGATCAAGCACTCGGCAACGGGGGGTACCGCTATGATGAAAAGAGCGGAAATCTGAGGCCCATCAGCAATGAAGTCAAAGTCGCCACAAAGCCCCGCAGCCGCGACATCCCACAAGACATTACCTTCAAGGACACCGATTTCAAGGATTGCGTTAAGACCCTCTCGCGCAGCCTCGATCTCAACGTGCTGTTTGACGAATCCGTGCGCGTCCCAGCCAAAATCAATTTCGAGTTGCGTGGCGTCACGATGGCCAAGGCTTTCGACCTGCTGCTGCTGCAAAACAAGATGACTTTTGAGCAGGTGGATCGCAAGACGATTATGGTCTATGCCGATAACACGCAAACGCGGCAAAAGTATGAGCGGGCCGCGGTCAAGACCTTCTACCTGGGCAACATCAAAATCAATGACGCGCGCCAGGTTCTCAACTCGCTGATTCCGGGCCGCCCGGTCGGGACGATCGAAGATCAGAAGATGATCATTCTGAAGGGCACACCCAGCGAATTGCAGTTGGTGCAAGACATCCTCGACAGCGTGGACAAGAACATCAGCGAAGTGGTGGTGGATGTCGAAATTTATGAAGTCTCGCATACCACCGCGCGGCAAATTGGTAATCAACTGGCGACCGGCCCGGTGACCTTCAACGAAGCGGCCAAAGACGCTAATGGCAACACGACCTCGCGTGCGGTGGTTTCGGCCGGCCTTACTGCGTTGGGCGGCGTCGGTATGGGGTTGGCGGGACTAGGCGGTTCGGCCTTGATCAACACCTTTGGTTCGTCAGGAACCGGCGCGGTGTTGGGGTTGCCGCCGACCACGCTGAGCTTGTTGCAATCCAACAACAATTCCAAGTTGTTGGCGCGCACCCAGGTGCACGCGCTTGATGGTCAGCAAAACCAGACCAAGGTCGGCCAAAGCGTGCCGGTGCGCACAGGCACCAATTACGGCGGTGGCGGTGGCTTTGGCGGCGTTGGCGGTATCGGTGGCGTTGGCGGTGTCGGTGGTGTTGGTGGCGTGAACCCGACCCTGAATCAAGGTTTGGGCGGCTTAGGCGGCAACAACGGCCTCTTCGACAATATCCAATACAAGGACGTCGGCTTGGTGATTGACATCACCCCCAAGATCACGAATGAAGGCTACGTCGAAGTGAAGATGAAGCTGGAAACCTCGAATGTCCAAGGCACCGGTTCATCATCGTCATCAGGTGGCGCGAACTTGACGCCGACGTTTACGCAACGCTCGCTCAGCACGACGGCGCGCATTCAGGATGGGGTGACTTCGATTGTGGCCAGCGTCAGCCAGGAACGGCGCAATGATGGCCGCGAATCCATTCCCATCATCGGGATGGTGCCGATTCTGGGCCGCTTCTTTACGTCGCCCAAAGAAGAAAAGGACAACAGCGACATCATTATCACGGTCACGCCGCACATCATCCGCCCGACCGAAATCACCAGAGAAGACAACCTGGCGCATTTGGCCGGCGCGCTGACGTCGCAGGGCGGCCAGGGCTCAGGGCTGCCGACAAGTATCGAGGACGTGATCAATCGCGCGGCGGAAGATGACGAACAGGAACGCCGGCTGATCGCGCAAGAACGCGGCTTGCCTGCCGATCCGGCGGCGAACACCACGCTGCCAACGTCCGCGCAGATCGCGCCGGGTACTGCGCCCAATGCAGTTGCCGCGCGCAATGCCAACAGTCCGCTGCCTGACAACGGCTTGCCCGCCGGGCCGTCTGGCACGGCCAATACCTTCCAAACGGTCGGCAATCCCGACGTCAAACCGCCGCGCAAGCAGTTGGTCATCCAAGGCGATCCGAATAGCCCGAGCAGTTCAAGTCAGAACGACAACCAACCGCCCGTGCAGCCCGTGCAAGTGGATGTTACGGCGCCCCCGCCGGTCGAACCGAATCCGGTGGTGCCCAATCCCGCCACGATCAACAATCCAGGCGCGAATCCGACTTTGACCGCTGACGCGGCGAACGCAATGATTCCGGGCAGCGTGGTAAATCCGACGTTGCCTGGCGGCGCGGCGAATCCGAACGAAGGCAGCGCTGGTGTCGTACCCGGGCAGCCCCGGACGGGTGGCGAAACCCCGCCGGACATCAGCGAGAACGCGCAACCGCAGATCAAACCAGCGCAAGTGGTCGGGACGGTGCGGCCCGCGCACGTTGAGAAATGGATACAGGAAGAACGGCTGAAGATGCTGAAGGAGCAGGAAGAAGCCCGGAAGACGAGCAAGCAACCAGTTGCCAAAACGCAAGCTCCGGCAAGCCTTGCCGCCACGCCACAGGGCAATGCTCCGCGTGCCGTGCTGACGCCGGTTCCGGGCGGTTCTGGCGCGAACGGTTCGTTTGAGCAACCCGGCGCGCCCACGCCAATGCGCATCGAAGCGCCGCAAGCGGGCACGCTCGCGCTCAGCCTGAACGCGGCGCAAGCGCAAGTGCAGATGAACAGAATGGTGGCCGTCACCGTGCAAGTGGATGCGCAATCCGTCCTGACCAGCGCCAACCTGGCGTTGCGCTTCGATCCGGCCAAATTGCAGGTCAAATCGGTGCGTGATGGCGACATGCTCGGCAAACAGGCCGACATCACCCACACGGCCGAGAATGGCATGCTGGTCATCAACGCCAGCGCGGGCGGTGGCAAAGCCGGCAAGGCTTCCGGCCGTTTGCTCGTCATCGAATTCACCGCCGTGGGTGAAGGCCAGGCGCAAATCGCCATCGAGCGGGGCGAATCCAAAATCAAACTGACCAACAATACGTTGGCGCTGATTACGGCTACCCCCGTGCAATTAACGGTAGTTCGCTAAGCGCTGTTTAGCGCGTTATGGAAACGAACCTGAAGCAAGCTGAAACAGTAACACGACCGGCAAGCCGTTGGTTGAGCGCCATTACTGTGCTCAACCAACCGGCTGTCCGGCGCCGGGGCCTGGCCGCGCGGGCTGGGCAACGCGGGTTTACGCTGCTGGAATTGATCGTGACGCTGGCCTTGCTGAGTTTGCTGGCGAGCGCGGCCATACCGGTGGCGCGCAATCAGATTCAGCGCCAACGCGAAACAGAGCTACGCCGCAATTTGCGCGAGGTGCGCATGGCGATAGACAACTTTCATCGCACCTGTATCACCGGCGTCTTCACCACACTCGAAAGCGAGTGTTGGGACGGGGCGGCCTGTTATCCCAAACAATTGAAATGCCTGGTGGATGGCGTGGCCGACGCGCGCGACAAAGATAAAATTCATCGGTATTTGCGCAAGTTGCCGCGCGACCCCATGACCAATAGCTTTGATTGGGGCACGACCACGTCAACCTCCGAAGCGGGTGGCGATGAAGACATCTTCGACATTTTTTCAAAGAGCGGTGTCAAGGCGCTCAACGGGTCGAGTTACAAGGATTGGTAAGAGTACGGCCGAACCTTCAGTTGTCAGCACACATGCCAGAACGCAGGAACGCAAATCGCTGGACAGCCGCAACGCAAGGTCAACGCGGCTTTACGTTGATCGAGTTGATTATCACGCTGGCAATTCTGGCGGTGCTGGCGGGTATGGCGGTGCCGCTGTTGCGCCACAGCGTCAAGCGGCAACGCGAAGAAGAGTTGCGCGCCAGTTTGCAAAAGTTGCGCGGCGCGATTGATAACTTTCATCGGGTCATCAACGCGCCCAATTCACCGATTGATTTGACACTTGAATCGGAATGCGCCGATCAGAAGAATGGCTTTTGGCCGAAGTCGCTTGAATGCCTGACCAAGGGGTTGCCCATCCGGGGTTCGGTCAATGGCGCTAAGATATATTTCTTGCGCGCCATTCCGCGCGACCCCATGACCAAAAGTGACGAATGGGGCTTCCGCTCATCGTTTCAAAAACCCGAAGACGATTCCTGGGATGGCGAGCATATTTACGACGTCTTCACCAAAAGCCAGGAGACGGCGCTAAACGAGACGAAATACAAAGAGTGGTAATGAAGTTTAAGCTGAACAATTTGATGCGGAGAAGCGAACGCGCCCGGCACCCCCGGCTAAGTGGACAAGGCGGCTTTACCTTTTTGGAATTGCTGATCGTCATGACCATCCTGGCCATCCTGGCGTCCGTGGCGATTCCGGCCTTTCTGACCAACATCAAACGGGCGCGCGAAACCCGCCTGCAACACGACCTCTGGGTGATGCGCGAAGCGATTGATAAATACACGGTGGACAAAGAGAAGGCGCCAATCAGCCTGCAGGATTTGGTCAGCGCCGGTTATCTGCGCGCCGTCCCCGAAGACGCCATCTCCAAGTCGAGCGATACCTGGCAACTTGAAATGGAGACTGAAAAGCTCAGTCAAGACGCCCCGACCGGCATCCGCAATGTCAAAAGCGGTGCTGAAGGCGCCGATAGCAACGACAAACCCTATAGCGAATACTGATTGCAGATTACGGATTGCAGATTGCAGATTGCGG
>JANOWX010000457.1:0-13150 GCA_031418175.1 Acidobacteriota bacterium
AAGCCGACATCATCACCGAGGCCGTCTTTGAAGGGATGGCGCTCAAGAAAGAAATCTTTGCCGAACTCGACAAGCTCGCCAAACCCGGCGCGATTCTGGCCTCGAACACTTCGACGCTGAACATTGACGAGATTGCCTCGGCCACGACGCGCCCCGAATGGGTGATCGGGCATCACTACTTCAGCCCGGCGAACGTGATGCGCCTGCTCGAAATCGTGCGCGGTAAAGCCACGAGCAAGGAAGTCATTGCGACTTCGATGGCGCTGTCGAAACGCTTGAAGAAAGTCGGCGTGCTGGTCGGCAACTGCTACGGCTTTGTCGGCAACCGCATGCTGCATCAATACGGGCGCGAGGCGAACTTCCTGGTCGAAGAAGGCGCAAAGCCGCAAGACGTTGACGGCGCGCTGACACGCTTCGGCATGGCGATGGGGCCGCTGGCCGTGGGCGATCTGGCCGGACTCGATGTCGGCTGGCGCATTCGCAAGGAACACGCCCACCTGCGCGTCGCGGGCGAACGCTATCCGCTGGTTGCCGATGCGTTGTGCGAGCAGGGCCGCTACGGACAGAAGACCGGCGCGGGGTGGTACAAGTACGACGAGAACCGCAAAGCGATTCCTGATCCGGATGTGGATGCTTTGATTGAAAAGCTCGCCGCCGAAGCGGGCATCCAACCCCGCGCGATCACCGAAGAGGAAATCATCGAACGCACGCAATACGCGTTGATCAACGAAGGCGCGAAGATTCTGGCCGAAGGCATCGCCTTGCGCGCGGTGGACATTGACATCATTTACCTCAACGGCTACGGCTACCCGGCGTGGCGCGGCGGGCCGATGTGGTATGCCGATACGGTGGGATTGCAGAAGGTGTATGACCGCGTGTGCGAATTTCATGCGCAGCACGGGGCGTTGTGGGAACCGGCGGCGTTGTTGCGGGAGTTGGCGGAGGCGGGGAAGACGTTTGCGGAATTTGATAAGGCGAAGTGACCTTAGCGGCGCAACACTGCTTCAATGAAAATGAAAAAGGAAACGTTTGACGAAAAATATCCGCACGTTGCCGAGTGGGTGACGACGCACGGCTGGATTGAAATTGGTCAGCAATACGACGCCGCTTTTATTATGGCGTTGGATGAAGGCGGCGTGGTTTGGGAAGGAAAGGCAAACTACAAAACGCTGGACGAAGCTTTTCAGGCGCTGGAAAAAGCCTTGGCGAAATGGATAAAAGAAAACTGGTGAGAGATGTGCGGATGGGCGGCTTATAAACCAAGCCATTCGCAAATGGCGTCTTCTATGTCTTGCATTTGATCGTCGGTCAGCGCGCCAAGCCGTCGTTCAAATTTTGCGAGTACGGCAGCCTGAAGCCCCTGTGCATCGAAGGCGCCGGGCTTGAGAAATGGTACAGACACTTTGGCCTCAAAGCGTGTGCCGCGAGTTTGTGTAGTGTGAGGTACGACAGCTATCAGAGCGCGATCTTCGTCAAGGATTGGAATGCTGAGAACCACACAGGGGCGGGTTTTGGCAACCATTCCTAAATCTACGATCCAGACCTCACCGCGCAGCGGATTTTTCATGGGCTGCCTCCTCGCGGTCGTATTCGAGAAAACACGCTTCGGCGCTCAGCAGTATTTCTTCGTCGGTAATTGGCCCCGGGTCTTCGTAATCGTAAACCGGCTCGCTCGCGGGTTGGACTTCGCGCAGCAGTTCGAGAATGGCGCTGCTGTCAAACTGGCCCAGCAGCCAGACGGTAAGCTCGCGCTTGGCGGTTACTGGCAGTGCTGAAATCATCTCTTGCGGTGACGCGGTGGTGATTGCGCTCATTGGTTTTCCTCCGGCGGCGATTATGCCACGGGCGCGGCAAGCGGCGAAAGCGCGGGGAAGATGAGTTATGATGCGCGCGCTAGCCAACTTGCTTGAGTAGGAGAACACGCGATGACAACTGAAACATTGCAACTCACCGTCACCGGATTGCCAATAGGAACACGAGCTACATTGGAGCGCATCGGCAACCAAAACGGGCGAAACCTGGAGGATTACCTGCGCGAATTGATCGAAGTCGAGGTGCTGTCGCAGCAGCCGTTTCGTGAAATTTGCGCGCCGATCCGCGAGCAGTTCCGGCAGACCGGCCTGACCGAAGAGGAATTTGACGAACTGATCGAACGCGAAAGGCAGGCGCTGTGGGAGGAACAACAGCAACAGCGGAGTTGAGCTACGCCGAAAGCCCGCGCGTGGTCTTTGATTGCAACGTCTACGTGCAGGCCATCGCCAATGAAAACAGCCCGGCGGCCAGAGCGTTGGATTTACTTGACGCGGGCGCGCTCACGCTTTACATCAGCGAAGCCGTGCTGCACGAGCTACGAGACGTTCTCAGCCGTCCGGCGCTGCATCGCATGTTGCCCGGCATCACGGAACGGCGCGTCAGGGCGCTGTTTCAGCGGCTGGAAAGACACGCCGTATACATCCATAACGTACCGGAAGAGTTTCGCTACGAACGCGACCCGAAGGATGAGCGTTACGTCAACCTCGCGCTTGTCGCCCATGCCCGTTATCTCGTCAGCCGCGATAAAGACCTGCTTGATCTGGTCAATCCGTCTTTGCCGGATTCGGCGCGCTTTCGCAGCCGTTACCCGCTGCTCAAGATCATGACGGTCACGGATTTCGTCAAAGAGATAGATGCACTGATGGCGGCTGAAAACTGACAACCGCACTGACCGAGACGCGACGATGCACAATCCCTTCACCATCGGCAGCATGATTCAAAACCCGGCGGAGTTTGTCGGGCGCACGGCGGAGTTGCAGTTCCTGCTGACGCGGCTGCGCTCGCTGCAAAGCTGTTCGGTCGTAGGCGAACGGCGCATCGGCAAGTCTTCGTTGCTCTATCACCTGCACCAGACGGGCGCGGCGCGGTTGGGCGAGGCGGGCTTCCTGTTTGTTTACGTCGAACTGGCCGATGCCGCCGCGCAAACCGTCGTGGATATTTTGCGCAACGCATTAGCAGTTCAGGGAGACTGATTGTAGATGCCAAACGATGCCAAATATCTTGCACTAATTCTGGAACCCATTCGCGTTTGCGCTCGGTACAAGCCTAAATTCGGCCAGGGCGCGAAAGGTGACGGCTTGACGCTGACGCAATTCCAGCAGCTTTATCAGAGCGATCCGTTTTACAGTTGGTTCGGACTCGACAATCCGCTGATGTATGCCGCCCATAAAGCCGCGGGCGGTATGACCAGTGTTTATCGGCAGATTGGCAGCGGTTGCGAAAAGTTGTTTCGCACGGTGTTACAAGATGCGCTTGGTCTGGATGATGCCGATGCCAACTGGTCTTATGAAGTCCCGCTTGCCAGTGGAAAGACCCGCACGCTCTCTCTGGACGGGCGCGTTCCACTCAATAAGATTGCAGACAAGGCAAAACGTAAACGCTTTCAAGTCTGGATGAAGGAATCTTCTGCCGCTCTTGGCGTTGATCCGAGAGTATTCTCGACCTTGACCGGCACTGTTTTTGAAGTGCGGCAAGGTTATAAGAGCAAAGACTCGAAACGACAGAACGCCGATATCGCCAACGCCGCTTCGGCTTATACCAAAGCCTATTTGCCTTGCGCCGTCATTCTCTCGACACAAATTGATGGCGACATCCTGCTGCGGTATCGCGCCGAGAAATGGGTTGTACTCACGGGCATCGAAGGGGCCAAAGACTCTTTGCTTTCGACCTACGATTTTATGCGCGACGTCGTTGGCTATGACCTCGCCGCCTTTTTCCAACGTAATCAGAAAACCTTGCGCGCCGAAATTGATACCGCACTCAAAGCGTTGCTTGCGCCGGAGGCTGCCCAATGAGACCGGCGCTCGAACGCGAACGACTCCGTCAACGGGCGGATTACACCTATAAATTCAATGCTAAAACGGGCAGACACGGCTGGCTGCGCCTAACGCCAGCCTATTCGCTGAAGATCGTGGAAGAACTCGTGGCCGGACACGAACAATCGCAGCGCATCTTCGATCCGTTTTGCGGAACCGGAACCACCGCCTTGAGCGCCGCCTATCACGGGCACGAAGGCGTGACCACCGACATCAATCCTTTTCTGGTGTGGTTCGCCCAAACGAAGACGGCGCATTACACGCCCAATGAATTGGCCGCCGCGCAAGACGCTTGCACCGTCGCACTTGACTTGGTGCGACGCAAAGCAATTAAACCGGTCGCCGCGCCTCCCTTACACAACATCGAGCGTTGGTGGTCGTCTAAGGCGCTCGACTTTTTGTGCTTGCTGCGCGCTGCGATTTCAGCGGTGACCGAGGAACGAACTGTTGCACGCAACCTGCTGTTAGTTGCCTTTTGCCGTGCACTCATTGCGCTCTCGAATGCCGCCTTCAACCATCAATCCATGTCGTTCAAAGACGATGCGCAGCTTGCGTTGGATTTCGATCTGGACATGGCTGGGATGTTTGCCGAAGACGTTCGCTTTGTTTTGCAAGGCGCGGCTGAAAACCCTATGGGCAAAGCTGTTGTCGCACTCGGCGACTCGCGCCATCCTGCGAGCGCGGTGCAAGGGGCCTGTGATTTGGTTATCACTTCGCCGCCTTACGCCAATCGCATGTCTTACATTCGTGAGTTGCGTCCCTATATGTATTGGCTCGGCTTCCTACAAGACGGACGCAATGCGGGGGAACTGGATTGGACGGTGATTGGCGGAACCTGGGGTATCGCCACCAGCCGCTTGATGGAATGGCAACGCGCTGACGAACACTTCAAAAGCCAACGGCTCAGCGCCGTACTCGATCAAATCGCGCATACTGACAACAAGAGCGGCGTCGTGCTGGCGAATTACGTTGCCAAGTATTTCGATGATATGTGGGCGCACTTTCAAGGCTTGCCGCCCGTGCTCGCGCCCGACGCGGAGGTTCATTACATCGTCGGCAATTCGACTTTTTACGGCGTCGTGGTTGCCACCGAGTTACTTTACGCCGAGATGCTGAAGTCGCTCGGTTTTCATAACGTCGAATGTCGAGCGATTCGCAAGCGCAACTCCAAAAAAGAACTGGTCGAATTCGATGTCGTCGGCCAATGGAAAAGCGGCTGACCGATATTGCACAACCTCATTCAGCACCGCGCACGCATCGTCGTGCTGGTGTCGGGCAGCTTCACTGCGAGGCGCTTCGAGGAACTGATGGGGCTGAGGGCGAGTTATTTGATCAATACGCGCACACTCGAACTCAGCTTTCTGGACGAGCCGTCCGCGCGCGAATTGCTGACTGAACCCGTGCCGCAGTTGCGTTACGAAGACGGCGTGCTGGAAGAAATCCTGCGCCTCACGCACTGCCAGCCTTACCTGTTGCAAGCCGTCGCGTCGGAACTGGTTAATCATCTGAACGAAGGGCACCTGAACGAGTTGCAAAAGACAACGGCTATGCGCGCCGACCTCGCCGCCGCCGTCAACCAAGTGCTGACCAGCGCGGGCGCTTACTTTGCGAATACGTGGCGCGAAGACAACTCGGCGGCGGAACAAACCGTCTTGCGCGCTTATGCCGAAGGCGCGGGCGAACGCGTCGCTACGGCGGAATTCCAACCCGCGCTGCAAAGCCTGATCCGCAAGGAAATGATGGAACGCGACGGCGAAGGCTACCGGCTGGCTGTGCCGTTGTTCGGGTTGTGGATTGTGCGGAATCAGGTGGATTGATTCTCTTCGGGTGGATCGTTCGCTTCGGCGTCCATAGCGGTTTGTTCATTCGCCAGTTCCTCCAGCAGTTGCCGTAACTCGTCTTTGGTGACATCTTCCTGATCGGATTTGGCGAAAAGCAACAACAGATAAAGCGCCGGTTCGGGTTGTTCGGCGAGTTTGTAAAGCAAGCGGTAGCCGCCGCTCTTGCCTCTCATCAGGTCGGAATTGGCGACGCGCAGTTTGCGCACTTCATCAGCGTCGGGAATCTGCGCGCCGAGTTGCGGGATGCGCTCCAACGCTTCGACGGCCAAGCGCACATCGTCTTTGACGTGGCGAAAGCGTTTGCCCAGTCGTTTGACGCTTTGCTTGAAAGAGTGAGTCAGGACGACTTTATAGCTCATCAAATTCCCGCCGCCAGTTGGCTGAGGGCGTTTCCTGCTGCGCGCGCGTCACCAGTTGCCGCAAGGCTTCGGATTGCGCCAGCAGCGCGTCTTCCGGTTCGCTGTCACGATGAAACAGGTTGTCGAGAATCAATTCGATTTGCGCGAACGAAGCCATGTCCACCAGCACGGCTTTGGCTTCACCCGCTTCGTAAACGACCGGGAACCGCTCCTGCTTCCAGAATTGAGTAATGCTCATAGTGCTTCTCCGCCGTCAGTTGATAGGAGTAAAGTGCTGCGACGCGCCGATACTAGCACAGCGTTTGACGCGCAACCCAGCAGGAGTGCCAGCAGGGAGTATTGAATGGAAATCGCAATTCTGTTATTCGACCGATTGACCACGCTCGACGCCGTCGGGCCGTATGAAGTGCTGAGCCGCATTCCCGGCGCGACCGTCAAAATGGTCGCCAAACAAGCCGGGCCGCTACGCAACGATATAGGCAGCCTCGCGCTCGTGGCCGATTACACGTTGGCCGAAGTGCCGCAGCCCGACATCTTCGTGGTGCCCGGCGGGCCGGGGCAGATGGCGTTGATGGCGGACGAAGAGGTTTTGAATTGGGTGCGCCGCGCGCACGCAACGTCGAAGTGGACGGCAGCGGTCTGCACGGGTTCGCTGGTGCTGGGCGCGGCGGGGTTGTTGCAGGGATTGAAAGCGACGACGCATTGGCTGGCTTACGATGCGTTGCGGGTGTTGGGCGCGGAGCCTACCGCACAGCGTGTCGTGATCGCGGGCAAGATCATTATGGCGGCGGGCGTGTCGGCGGGCATTGATATGGCGCTCACGCTGGTAGCCAAAGAGTGCGGCGAAGCCGTCGCGCAAAGCATTCAACTCGGCATCGAGTATGACCCGCAACCGCCGTTTGACGCGGGCGCGCCGCACAAAGCCCCGCAGGAGATTGTCGAACGGTTGCGCGCGCGCAGCCGCTTCATTATGCAAGGGCAGTAATTTCAAATTTCAAATTCGGATAGGAGAACAACAATGAGAGAAGTCGTTATCGTTGACAGCGTGCGCACGCCGCTCGCCAAATCATTTCGCGGTTCATTCAACCTGACCAAGCCCGCCGATCTGTTGGCGCACGCCATCAAGAGTTTGCTGGAACGCGCGCCGCAAGCCGCCGCTGAGATTGATGATGTGATTGCCGGCTGCGCGCAACCCAGCGGCCAGCAAGGCCAAAACGTCGCGCGCATCAGCGCGTTGATCGCGGGCTTGCCGCCTTCGGTTGCCGCGACGACGGTCAATCGTTTCTGTTCATCCGGCTTGCAGGCGATTGCGATGGCGGCGGCGCAAATCCGCGAAGGCGCAGACGCGGCCATCGGCTGCGGCGTCGAGAGCATCACGTTCATGAAGCGCGATTTCGAGCCGCAACCGTGGATTCAAGAGCATTACCCCGGCATTTACATGGTCATGGGCGACACGGCTGAGGTCGTGGCCAAACGCTACGGCATCAGCCGCCAGGCGCAGGATGAATACTCAGTGATGAGCCAGCAACGCACGACGCGCGCGCAGGCTGAAGGCTTTTTCAACGACGAGATCGTGCCGATGCAAGTCACGCGCGGCATTCTGGACAAACAGACCGGCCAGATTGCCAGCACCGAAGAACACTTGTGCGACCGCGACGAATGCAATCGCGCCGACACGACGTTGGAAGGCTTGCTGGCCTTGAAGCCGCACTTTGACAAAGAGAGCGGGCAAGGTTCGGTGACAGCCGGGAATTCGTCGCAACTGTCGGATGGCGCTTCGGCGACGCTGGTGATGTCGCGCGCACGCGCCGAGGCGTTGGGCCTCAAGCCGAAGCTGATCTTTCGCGGCTTTGCCGTCGCCGGTTGCGAGCCGGATGAGATGGGCATCGGGCCGATTTATGCCGTGCCCAAATTGCTCAAGCGCCACGGCCTCACGGTCAACGACATTGACCTGTGGGAATTGAACGAAGCCTTCGCCGTGCAGGTGATTTATTGCCGCGATACCTTGGGCATCGCGCAGGACAAGCTGAACGTCAACGGCGGCTCGGTTGCGATTGGGCATCCGTTCGGCATGACCGGTTCGCGTATGACCGGCACGCTGGCGAATCAGATGCGGCGCAGCGGGGCGAAACTCGGCGTCGTCACGATGTGTATTGGCGGCGGGCAAGGGGCGGCGGGCTTGTTCGAGGCCTGTAACTGAAATTGCGGGCGCCGCTCAAACACACAAACAACAAAACGAGGAATAACGATAAATGCAGATGCCAGATGGCTCGACCAAAAATGTGCTGGATTTATTCCGCCTCGCTGGCCGCCGCGCGCTGGTCACTGGCGGCTCAAAAGGCCTGGGCCGCGTGATGGCGCAGGCGCTGGCCGAAGCGGGCGCGGATGTCGCCATCGCCGCGCGCACGCTCAGCGATTGCCAGCACGCGGCGGATGAGATTGCCGCCGCGACGGGCCGCCGCACCGTCGCCTTTGCCGCCGACGTGACAAAAGAAGCCGATGTGCAACGCCTGGCAGCGGAGGTCGAAAGCACGCTCGGCCCGGTGGACATTTTGATCAACAACGCAGGCATCAACATTCGCGGCCCGATTGCCGAGATCAGCGAAGCGGACTTCAGTGCCGTGATGCAGACGAATGTGAACGCCTCGTTCCTATGCGCCAAAGTCATCGGCGCGCCGATGGCCGCGCGGGGCTGGGGGCGCGTCATCAACTTGGGTTCGATCATGTCTGTCGTCTCGTTGCCGCAACGCGCGTCGTATGCAACATCCAAAGCGGCGATCCTGGGCCTCACCAAAACGCTGGCACTCGAATGGGCAGCGCAAGGCGTGACGGTCAATGCGATTTGTCCGGGGCCGTTCGCCACCGACATGAACAAGCAACTGATGAATGATCCGGTGAAATACAAAGACTTCATCGCGCGCATCCCGGCCGGCCGTTGGGGCGAGTTGCACGAGATCGCTGGGCTGGCCGTGTTTCTGGCATCGGATGCTTCGTCTTATGTGACGGGCGGCGCGTTGTTTGTGGATGGCGGTTGGACGGCGCAATAGTTCAAGCGCCCGGCGGCAAAGTCGTGTTTTTGAAGCCTTGGCCCAATGCATTCAGAATCAGCGGCGCTGAGGCCCCGATGTTGATTGCCAAAATCGGCTTGTCTATTTCGTATGCGACCGCCAAGCCGCCGGCACAGAGCGCCAGCAAGAACCGGGTGATCCAAAAACCTGCCTTTCGGTAACGTTCGGGTAGGCCTTTGGTTTCGGGATTCCAGGCTTGATAAATCTGGTGTAGCGCGGCGATTTCAATGGCGACGCTGCCGGCAAAACCGCAGAGAAAGGTTGTCGTAACACCCATAACAGTCTCGCTGGCTATCTGGGTTGGTTCCCAATTTCCACGTTGGCAAAGTAACCAAGAATCTTTCTAAGCGCGGATGTTTTTCTTTCCGTCACAGCGCCAAAGAGCCTTTTCCCCACTACGTCCCAAAGCACCGTCAGGACGAGGGCGGCGATGACAATTAAAAGCAGCGCGCTGGCGACCTGCGCCCAACTCAGAAGGATTGAATCAACGGTGTTCTGCATCTTGCTTACCTCGACTGCTTCGGAATGCCGTGAAGGAGGCCCTTTCTAAACCCAGGAGGAGTTAAAAGTCAATGCAACAAAAAGTTTGTTCCAAGCGCCTCTACGCCGTCTTGTGCGGCTGGTTGCTGGTTACGTCTGTCGCCGCGCAAACGCGGCCCAGTTTCACCGTTGGCCCGCTCACCGTGGCGGCGGGCGAAAAAGCTTCAGGCACGCTTCAAATTCCGGCGGGCCGGGACGAAGCCACGACGCTGCCCATCTCGGTCATTCACGGCGCGCGGCCGGGGCCGGTGCTGGCGCTGGTCGCGGGCAATCACGGTTACGAATACACGCCGATTCTGGCGTTGCAACGCTTGCTGCCGCAGTTCGATCCGAAACAACTTTCCGGCACGGTGATCCTCGTGCACGTGGCGAATATGCCATCGTTTTTGCGCCGCACGATTTATTACTCGCCGGTGGACGGCCAGAATCTGAACCGCGTTTATCCGGGCAAGGCCGATGGCACGGTCTCCGAGCGCATCGCTTACGCCATCACCAAAGAGGTCATCGAACGCGCCGATTATCTGCTGGATTTGCATTGCGGCGACGGCAACGAAGCGCTGCGGCCTTACAGTTATTGGGACGTGAAGGGCGGCGGCCCCGCAGTGATCGAGAAATCGAAACAACTGGCGCTGGCCTTTGGCTTCGCGCGCATCGTGATGGATAAAGAGCGCCCGACGGATGCGGCCCATTCGCTTTACTGTTCGACCACGGCCATCACACGCGGCAAACCCGCGATCACTATCGAATCGGGCGGCCTGGGCGCGACCGACAACGAATCCATCGCGCAGATCGAACGCGGCGTGCTGAACGTGCTGCGCCACCTGCAAATGCTGCCGGGGCAGGCGCAGATGGTTGAACACCCCATGTTCATTGAGCGCAGCGAGGTGCTGCGCAGCGACGCCACCGGGATTTTTTATCCGCTGGTCGAACGCGGCCACACGGTGGCGCAGGGCGCGCTGCTGGGTTACGTGACAGATTTTTTCGGCCAGCGGGTGTTTGAATTGCGCGCGCCGTTTGCGGGCGAAGTGCTTTACATCCTGGGCACGCCGCCGATCACAAAGGGTGAGCCGTTGGCGATGATCGGGCAGGTGCTGGCAGCGGAAAAACGCTGAGTTGAAATCGTCGCAACCGCCAAGCCGCCAAGCGCGCCAAGCAGGAGAGTGATTGCTCGGCGGCTTGGCGTTATTTCTTTTTCGTCATTTCGTTGCGCAGGCTCAGCACGTAGGCGCGAATCGCTTCGACCTGTTCAACGCTCAACGCCAGTTTGAACGCGGGCATGCCCGCTTCGACAAACGCGCCGTCGCGCACGATCTGTTGATACTTGCCGAACGTGCCCGGCGCCGACAGCTTCAAATCAGGCAACACGCCGCCACCGCCGACCGCTGTCAAACCGTGACACACCGAGCAGTGCTGCGCGAAGAGTCCCGCGCCCAGCGCAATCGTTTCTTTCGACGCGGTGAATTCAAGCGGCGCAACTTGTGGCATCACTGGCGGCGCGCTCTGCGCCAACGTGCCCTTGCCATTCAACGCGAAGGTCAGCAACCGGCCCGGCACGACCGGCGCGGGTGAATAGCCACCCGTCAATGCGAACGCGCCGCCCCAGCCGGCCATGATCGAAACGTATTGCACGCCGCCCAATTCATACGTCATCGGCGTCGCGATCACACCCGTGCCGACATTGACTTCCCACAGCTTTGCGCCCTTGTCCGCGCTGTATGCCACGAAGCGTCCATCGCCCGTGCCTTGAAACACCAGATTGCCTGCCGTCGTCAGCGTGCCGCCGTTCCACATGACTTGATAGGGCACGCGCCAGCGTTCCTTTTGCGCGACCGGGTCCCAGGCCAGCAAATGTCCGGTCGGCTGCGCGGGCGGCAATTCGACGAACGGCGTCCAGTCCAAACCCACATTCCACATGCCGGGCCTGTACTGAAAGCGGCTATCGCGGATGTAGACGAACAGGTTTTCCTGCGCGGGGATGTAGACCAATCCCGTTTGCGGATTGAAGGACATCGGCATCCAGTTATGCGCGCCCAGCGGGCCGGGCTGCAACAGCGCGGGCGCTTCGGGGTAACGCGCGCCGGGGGTTTCAATCGGCCGCCCGGTTTGTTTGTCTACGCCTTTGGCCCACGTCACCGTGCCGTAGGCTTCCGCCGAGAGCAGTTCGCCCGTCGCGCGATCCAGCACATAAAAGAAACCGTTCTTCGGCGCTTGCATCAGCACTTTGCGCGTGCGGCCGTCAATGGTCAGTTCGGCCAAAATCATGTGTTGTGTCGCGGTGTAATCCCACTGGTCGCCGGGTGTCGTTTGATAATGCCAAACCAGTTCACCCGTCGCCGGACGCAGCGCGAGGATCGAAGACAGATACAGATTGTCGCCACCGCCGGGGCTGCGCACATGTTGATTCCAGGGCGAGCCGTTGCCCGTGCCGACGTAAAGCAAATCCAGTTGCGGATCGTAAGCCAGCGAATCCCACACGGTGCCGCCGCCGCCCACCTTCCACCATTCGCCTTTCCAGGTAGCCGCGGCTTTTTTGAGCGCCGCGTTCTCAAACGGTTTTGCCGGATCGCCGGGCACGGTGTAAAAGCGCCACGCCAGTTTGCCGCTCGCCGCGTTGTAAGCCGAGACGTAGCCGCGCACGCCGTATTCGCCGCCGCCGTTGCCGATGATGACGTGGCCTTTGACCACGCGCGGCGCGGCGGTGATGGTATAGGGCTGCGTTTGATCCACCGTCACGACCGACCACGCGACCTTGCCCGTCGCGGCGTTGAGCGCGATCAAGCGGCCATCAAGCGTGCCGACATAAACTTTGCCTTGATACAAAGCCACGCCGCGATTGACCACGTCGCAACAGGCTTTCGCGCCGAAGCGGTGTGGGACTTGCGGATCGTATTTCCAGAGTTGCTTGCCGGTGCGCGCGTCGAGCGCGTAGACGATGCTCCACGAACCGGTCGTGTACAGCACGCCGTCCGCGACCAGTGGCGTCGCTTCCAATCCACGATCGGTTTGCGTGTCGAATGACCAAGCCAAACCGAGTTGTTTGACAGTGTCAGCGTTGAGTTGCTTGAGCGGAGAGAAGCGCGTCTCGGCGTAATCGCGGCCGTGCGTGAGCCATTCGCCCGCGCGTGTTTCGACGTTGCGCAGCGCGGCGTCATCCACTGGCCTGGGCGCCTTTTTCTGGGCCTGTGAAGTGGCCGTCAGGAACGAGCAGAGGATGAGCCAGCTGCAAAGGGCTGACAGCGGGAATGTGCGCTTCATGATTTGCATAAGTGGAAAGCCTCCGTGGCAACGTGTCTTGCGGTTCGGTTCGGTCAATCGCGGGTGATGCTAAAACAAGCGGGCGCTGGCGTCTAGGGCAGGCACGGCGCGGCTCCAGCAGAAAATCAAACCCAGGCGCGAGTAGCGCAAACTGTCTAGTTTGCGCGGCGTCACCATAGGCTACATCAACGCCGTCCGTACCCTCGATGGCTCTGCTGATGAAGCCGCGCAAACTGGAC
>JANOWX010000458.1:0-1994 GCA_031418175.1 Acidobacteriota bacterium
ACATAGAACTCAACGCCAAGACGCAAAGACGCCAAGAACGCCAAGCAAAGCCGGATCTGAACGTCATGATAGTAGCCCTTCAGATCCGCTTTTGATTCTTCTTGGCGCTCTTGGCTTCTTGGCGTTGAGCAATTCTGGCTAACGTTCCAAGTCGTGTCCTTATCACTTTTTTATGGCCGCAACCCGCGCCGCTTCACGCCTAATTCAGTCGGCAATAACTCATACGCCAACGCAACCCAATCGCACAGCAACGGCCGCGTCTCGCGCGGATCAATCATTTCCTCAATGCCGAAGCTCTCAGCCGTGCGAAAGGGCGAGCGCAATTCATTCAACATCGTTTCGATCTCGCGCGTGCGCGCCGCCGGGTCGGGCGCGGCTTCGATGTCGCGTTTGTAGGCGGCCAGCACGCCGCCCTCGATCGGCAGCGAACCCCAATCGCCCGACGGCCAAGCGTAGCGCAGGTTCAACGCCTGCGCATTGCCGTGCGCCGCGCCCGCCACGCCAAAGACGCGGCGCAGGATGATCGAGACCCAGGGCACCGTCGCCTGATAAGCCGCCGCCATCGCGCGCGCGCCATACCGGGCCGTGCCCGCGCGTTCGGCTCGCGTGCCGATCAGGAAGCCGGGCTGGTCTACGAAATTGACGATGGGCAGGTGGAAGGTGTCGCAGAGGTCAACAAAGCGCGCCATCTTCTCGCTGGCTGGCGCGTCAAGTCCGCCGCCGCCTTGCTTTGGATCGCTCGCCATTACGCCGATGGGAAAGCCGTGCAAGCGCGCAAGGCCCGTCACCAGGGGCTTGCCGTAATAACGATTCAGTTCAAAAAACGAATCGTGATCGAGCACCAGGCTGAGCAGGTGGCGCGTGTCGTAAGTCTTGCGCCGGTCGCGCGGGATGATCGAGAGCAGTTCTTCTTCGCGGCGTTGCGGGTCGTCGTATGCCCGGAGGCGATTCTCTGAACGCGCGGGCAATTGCCAGACGTTCGACGGCAGGTACGACAGAAAGCGGCGAATCTGGGCGAAGGCTTCCTCTTCGCTTTCGACTTCATTATCAACCGCGCCGCTGCCGCGCGCGTGGATGTGCGCGCCGCCGAGTTCCTCTTTGGTGACCTTTTCGCCGATGCCGCGTTCGACCACAGGCGGCCCGGCGACAAAAAGCTGGCTGACGTTTTTGACCATCACCGAAAAATGCGAATGCACGACGCGCACCGCGCCCAGGCCCGCGCAAGGGCCCAGACAGGCGGCCACGACTGGGATTTCAGAGAGCGAGGCCACGATGATGTCCCAGGCCGGATTGGCGGGCACATAGGTGCGGCCTGTCATTTCGAGCGTCTTGACGCTGCCGCCGCCGCCCGTGCCTTCGACCAGGCGGATGATGGGCAAGCGCAGCTCGCGCGCCATGCGTTCGGCGTAACTCATCTTGTGGCCGATGGCCGCGTCCGCCGCGCCGCCGCGCACGGTGAAATCATCGCCGCCCACGATCACGCGCCGCCCGTCAAGGCGTCCGCTGCCAAAGACGAAATTCGACGGTGTGATGGCGACAAGTTCTCCGTTTTCGTAAACGGCTTTGCCGGCCAAAGCGCCAGTCTCATGAAAGCTGCCCGCGTCCAGCAAGCGGTCAATGCGTTCGCGCACGGTGAGGCGGCCATTGTCGTGTTGGCGCGCGACGTTGGCCGTGCCGCCCAGTTGTTTGGCCAATTCGACGCGGCGTTTGATTTCGTCAACTTCGGGTTGCCAACTCAAGGGCTAGCCCTCCACCTGCACGCCTGCTTGCACGCGCTGCTCTTTGATGATCGTGCGTTTGACGATTTCGCCATTTTGAAACCAGTGCCAGGTGCGCGCGCGATGGTTGCCGCAGGGGCTGAGCTGGATCATTTCGTAGAGATAATTTTCGGGATCGTTTTTATAAACCCAGGTCAGCAGGATCGTCTTGTCGTCTACTTCCCAAGTGTGGCCCTTGATGCGTTCGGAATCGAAATGGACTTTGCCGTCGCGGTA
>JANOWX010000459.1:0-2668 GCA_031418175.1 Acidobacteriota bacterium
GCGTCAAGCCCGGCGGCAACGAACTGCCCGCGTGCAGCGCAAAGGTGTACGGCCCCACGCCGCCGCTGCCGGTCAGCGCTTGGCTATACGGCACGCCCGCTTGCGGATTGGGCAAGCTGGGCGCGGGCGCGATGGTGATGACCGGGCAGTTGATGACCAGTTGAAAGACTTTCGTCGCCGTGCACGGTCCGCCATCAGTGACTTGCGCGGTGAAGGTGGCGAGGCCCGTTGCGTTCGCCGTGCCGGTGATCGTGCCGTTCGGGTTGAGCGTCAAGCCCACGGGCAACGCCCCGCCCGCCAGACTCCACGTCAACGCGCCGACGGTACCGGTTGCCACCAGCGTTTGGTTATACGGCACCGTCGCCTGGCCTTGCGGTAAGGGTGAGGCGGTCGTAATTGCCACTGGCCCGCAAGTGATTGTCAGCGTGTAAGCCTGCGTGCCCATACAGCCCAGGCTATCGGTCGCCTTGACCGTGAAGGTGGACGTGCCCGTTGCCGTTGGTGTACCCGACAACACGCCCGACGAAGCATTCAACGTCAAGCCCGGCGGCAACGCGCCCGCGCTGACGCTGTAAGATGCCGAATTGCCGAACGCACCCGTTTGGGTAAAGGTGGCGGTGTAAGGCGTGCCCGTCAGTCCGCCCGTCAGCGTCGCCGGATTGACCGTGATATTGCAGCCGTTGTTCGTCGCGCTGCCGTTGTTGTTCGCCGTGTTGGTCTCGCCCGCAGTCGCCACCGAGGCCGTGTTGACAATGCTGCCCGCCCCGCTCGGCGTGCCCGCGCCGACGTTGACGGTCAGCGTCAGTATGGGCAGGCTCGCGCCCCCGGCCAGCGGCCCGGCGTGCGTGCAGGTGACGGTCGTCGTGCCGCTGCAATTCCAGTCCGTCCCGCTGAAGCTGTTGAGCGATAGATTCGCGGGCAACGCATCCGTCACGGTGATCGCGCCGGTGGTCAGGCCAGCCGCTGCCGCATTGCTGACGGTCAAGGTGTAAGTGCCGGTCGAACCGACGGTGAAGTTGGTTGTGCCCGCCGCTTTGGCCAGCGTCAGATCGGGCGTCGGTGTTGGAGTCGGCGTTGGCGTCGGCGTCGGCGTCGGCGTCGGTGTTGGAGTCGGCGTTGGCGTCGGCGTCGGCGTCGGCGTTGGCGTTGGCGTTGGCGTTGGCGTCGGCGTCGGCGTCGGCGTCGGAGTTGGCGTCGGCGTCGGAGTTGGAGTCGGCGTCGGAGTTGGAGTCGCTACATAAGAAAAGTCATCGATACTCATAATATCGGAGTTCGCACCGGAAGGGCCGCCGTTCGTTACGAAATAGCAAAACGCGACGCGCCCGTTGATCCCTGCCCCTGGCAAACCTGAAAGTGTGGCCGTAAATTGCGTGAAGGTAGTTGGGTAAACCCCGGTAACGAGCGTTGGATTGACCGAGAGCAAGAGGGTTGAAAAATCCCCTACGTCCGTAGCCGTCACGCCGACATTATTACTTGCCCCATTCGTCGAAAGGCGAAGTTCCAAGCGGTCAGGAAAGGTATCGGGGCTGGCCTTTCTCGTCCAAAAAGAAATCTGGTCACCGTTCTGAAGCGGCATAATTTCGGGAGCAAGTAACCAGCCACTAATTGTGTTGGCTCCGGTAGTGCAGTTGAAGTTTGCTCCAGTATGACCGGCCCCTGAATTTGGCGCCCACGGAGTAGTCGTAAAACGGTTCCAACAATTGACGTTTGTCCCTATCGTCGTGCTGTGATTTATGGCTTCCCAGCCCGTTGGCGGGAAAGCGACGGCATCAAAACTCTCAGTGAAACTCGCTGTCATTGGCGCAAGATTTCTGTGAACACTGCTCGCCCCAGAAAACAGCGAGTTCGCGGTGGCAGGCGTGTCGTTTGGCTCGACCTCGCGGATCTCTGTTCCGCCGGATAGGGCCTGCGGCGCACTCGGCCCGGGCACGCTCCCATTTTGCTTCAAGTCCGCGCGCGACATGGTCGTGACATCAAGCAGGCCTGCTGGCAACGTTTCAAGCTTGCCAGTTTGGGCCGTTTGTTGTTCCTTGCCACCTTGGAAGGCGCGGGCGGCTAAAGCGGTCAACGAGCGCGCGCTCAGCAATGCGCCCACCAATAATGACAACAGCAAAACTGCTGTCGAAATCCGAATTGTTTTGCGTGAAGAGTTGAGGGTGAACATCGCCGATCTCCTTAGTCGTGTGAAATGGTTCAGTTGTCGAGAAAACTGATTGCAGGCGGTGAGGCAAGCGCATCGGCACACGCGCATTGCGTAGCTTGAAAAACCAGGCCGCTTGGCCGGGCTTTATAAACAATTGCAAGGAATGAATGATGTGTCCCAGTGAGTTTGAACAGGCACGCTGCCAACAGCGCGAGCCACATAGTAAGGCCGAGGCAGCAAGACTGCCAAGTTGTTAACTCGATTTCTCATTATTTTTTTGCGAGTGCTGCAGCGCAGCAAAAAATAGCCGGTTGCTGCCAACCAATTTGCCCCAGCCGAGTTCGCTAGCGCCGCCAGCCGGAAATTGATTTCCGGCTGGCGGCGCTTTGGTTAAGCGTTACGGCCGGCGGGCGCTCACCGGCGCATCACCGGTTTGCCCCTGCGCCTGCGCCAGCACACTGCCATCCGCGCTACAACGGATGTACCAGGTCTGCTCACTCGCCCGCCAGACTGCGACATCCGCCT
>JANOWX010000460.1:0-7095 GCA_031418175.1 Acidobacteriota bacterium
ACATTGCGGGCAACAGCGACGCACAGACCAACCAGGCGGAAATGACGGGAGGAATGATGAGCGCCGCGGCGTAAAGTCGGGAGCGCGTTTGCGGATGCCAGGATGCGGCGAGCTTACCCGCGCGAAAGACGGCGGCGACGCCAAAGCCAATCACCGAAAGAACAGTGTTGATGAGGATGAAATTCTCGACGCTCACCAGCGCAAGCGTCCAACCAGAGGGCCCCGAGGGGCCAAACGGGGTCATCGCTTCTTACCCTCCCGCTGCGCTTTGATCAGCGCTTCCAGGCGATCAAGATTGCTGTCGTCTTCGCCGACCAACTCGACAAAGGTAGAGAGCACAGGCTCGCCGATGCCGCCGAGCAGCGCGCCCAACACCTCCTGCGCCATCGCGCGTTCGAAACCCTGGCGGCTGTAACGGGGCGAATAGACGAATGCCTTGCCCTGTTTCTCGCGCGTCAGATAGCCCTTGCGGTGCATGCGGTCGAGCGTCGTCAGCACGGTGGTATGCGCGATTTCGCGCTTGCGGCGCAATCGCTCTTCCACCTCCAGCACGGTTTGGCTGGGCTGTTGCCAGAGCGCCTGCATCACGTCAGCCTCCAGATTGCCGAGCACTTGCTTGATGCCTCGGCTGGTTGGGCGGAATCCTCGTAAAGCTACTTTGGAGATTTTCATACTTACAACCTTTTCGCGGGAACGAGGGGCATCTTAGCGGCTACCACCGACTACTGTCAATAGTCCAATTCTGGGATCGCTGACTGAACTGCTGCTTTCGTAGTTAGAGCGCATAAAACATCCTGAAACCCTGCATATCTATCTTGAGGCAGAATCCATAGCGAAAAAGAGGGGATCAGAACGAACTGCTAATCCTTGATTACTGCTATAGGAGGGAATTTCATCAGCGGCTGTCCGCCGCGAAAACTTGGCGGGAGATGAAGTCCTTGAGCGACGCGAGCGCGGCGTCAGAAAACTTGAACTCAACGCCGCCCCACTTGCCAGCAAGACTCTTCACCATAGGAAGAATCTATCGTTGAGCCTGCGTCGGCACCGATGCGTTCCGGAGGATTCTAAGCCGGGACATTCCGAAGAAATAACCAGATACTCAACTGAGGCTGAGCGCCATATATAATCGAAATCGAGGGAACTGCGTGCGAAAAGTTATCAATACCAGAGAGACGGTTGAAATAGGCAGATGTATTTATTGCGGAACGACTGGGGGCGAACTCACCACAGAGCACATTACTCCTCTTGGATTAAACGGTCGGCTGGAACTGCTTCACGCGAGGCAGATACGCGTACCTCGCCAACTCGATGTTTGCGCCGGCAGCAGAGGCTTGTGCCTGCGCGGCGCGGATCGCGGAATAGTTCTGCACGGCCAGTTCGACCGCATTCTCAAGCCTTAGTGGCGCGCCGGCCTCCTGCGCGACCGCGACTAACGGGATCGCTAACAGGCAGATACATAATTGAGTAAGATGTTTTCTGAAGTTCATCAAATGGGCTGTCTCCTTGCTATTGCCTCAAAGGGTTACGATGTGCCCTGCGTCCATCATCATGATGTGTGGCGTTAAAGCCTCGGCTTCCGCGCGGTCGTGCGTGATGTAAATGGTCGTCAAGTTCAGCCTCTCTTGCAGTGATTTCAGTTCTCCCAGCAATCCAATTTTGAGTTGTAGATCAAGATGCGCCATCGGCTCATCGAGCAGGAGCAGGCGCGGATTTCCGACCAGCGCGCGCCCTAGCGCCACACGCTGCTGTTCACCGCCGGAAAGCTGCGCCGGATAGCGCCGCGCAAAGTTTTCCGCCCGCACCATTCGCAGCGTCTCAGCAATCCTCTCTTTCCGCTCGCGCTTCGGCATTCGGACCGAAGCCAGGACGAAATCAAGATTGCCTTCGACGGTCAGATGCGGCCACAGCGCCAGGTCCTGAAAAACGAAGCCAATACCCCGCTGATGCGGCGGTACCTGGTTGCGCCCCGCCGCTGCGACACGCTGATCGTCAATCCGGATTTCGCCTTCATCCGGCGTTTCCAGGCCCGCAATCAGGCGTAACAAAGTCGTTTTGCCGCAGCCGCTCGGCCCGAGCAGCGCGATGATCTCTCCGGCGGCAACGGCTAGCGAAACAAGCTCAACGACGGCCCGTCCGTCGAATCGTTTGGTGACCGCATCGAGCCGGAGAAAACCATCCTTCATCGCGTGACCTCCCGCCGGCGGATGAATAAGGCAAAGAGCGCGAGCGGAAGCAGTGCGATCATTGCCTGTGTCAGCGCCAGCGCCGCGACGTTGCCCGTCGGCGTATTCGCGATCAGTGTGTAAACGCGTACCGGCAACGTTGATTCGCCCGGAGGCGCAACCAGGATCGTGGCCCCGAGTTCTCCAAAGGCGAAGACGAACGCCACCGCCCACGCCGCCGCCAGGCTGGTCTTCAGATTAGGCAGGATGATGCGCGTGAACGAACGCCACCAACCCGCGCCCGCGACGGCGGCGGCTTCCTCGAACGAAACCGGAATCTGCCGCGCGCCCACGCCGATCATCAGCGCGGCGACGGGGGCGAAGCGTGCCAGATAAGCAATGAGAATAATGAGCTGACTGCTGTAGACCATCCCCGCCATTCCCGGTCTGTTCCACAAACCGATCAGCCCGACTCCGACCACCGTTCCCGGCACGGCGAACAGCGTAATGAAAAGCAGGTCAGCCAGACCGCCCCGGCGGGACTTCATCCGCGCCCGCGCATAGCCAGGCAGTATCGCCAGCACGACGGCCAGCGTTGCGCCGACTGACGACAGCACTAGGCTATTCATCACGGCCTTCCCTGAATCTCCGAGCGCCGAAGCGATGCGCTTCAGACTTCCGGCTTCCAGCGCGAGCGTCAGCAGCGGCAACAGCACACAGAAAAGCAGCACCAGCAAAAGCGATACTTCGGCCAGTGGCCGCCACCAGCCGAGCGTCAGCGGCAGTCCAGTCCGCGAACCTTGCCGGGAAGTCAGCCTTGATTCGCCGGTGATCATTGCGGCAGCGATGGCCGCCAGCAGCGTGACGATCAGCAGCGGCATTGAAAGCGCCGTTGCCGCGCCGAAATCATAGAGCGCCGCGAAGGCCGTGAAGACTTCCGTCGTGAACACGTTGACGCGCAGCAGCCCCGGCACGCCGAATTCCGAAACCGCCAGCACGAAGACCACGAGCGCCGACGCCGCCACAGCCGGAGCGACCAGCGGCAGCGTAATTCTCGTCAACACGCGGCGCGGCGCGGCCACGAGCAGCGCGGCCTCTTCCAATCGTGCATCCACCCGTCGCGCCGCCGCTTCCAGCGCCAGCATCGCCAGCGGGTAGAAGCTCACGCCGAGAATGACCGTTGCGCCCGTCAGACTGTATGTCCATTCCGCCGAAAGTCTGGCTGCCCCTGTCAGCCACGTCCAGGCGAGCGCCAGAACGTAAGGCGGCACGACCAGTGGCACGGCCAGCGCCAGTCGCCACCAGTCTTTGCCGCGCACGTCCGACCGCGCGAGCAATAATCCGAGCGGCGCGCCGAGCAGCGTTGCCAATACGGACGAGCCCGCACCGAGCAGCGCGCTGTTGAGCAGCAGTTGCTGCTGACGATGCTCCGTCAGCAGCCGGCGGTAGTTGTCGAAACTCAGCCCGCCGTCAGGGCCAATGAGCGAAACCCCGAACATGTAAATCGCCGGCAGCGCGCAGATCGCGATGAACAGCGCGGCGGCGAAACACAGCACAAACGAGCGTGGCGAGAGTCGAAGCTGCGACCGCCCAAAGGTCATCTTTTCATCAGACGCTGTTGCCGCCCTCATCGCAGAAGCTCCTTCGCAAGGCCAATCAATCCGCCTGCCATCACCACCCACAGCACATTGGCCTTGAAAAGGTAGAGCGCGATAAAAGCGATGACGCTCATCACGGCGGCGAACCAGTCTGCGCCGCCCGCCGAACCTTGCGGCCAGATGACCGCCGCGCCAAAGACGAGCGCGAGATTCAGGATTACGCCGACCACTGCCGCCGTGACGCTGGAGAGCGCCGCTGTCAGATGCCGGTTGTCGCGCAGCAGCTCGATGTAAGGCGCGCCGAGAAAGATGAAGAGAAAGCATGGCAGGAACGTCGCCCAGGTGGTAATGAGTGCACCGATAACCGCGCTCGTTGTTTGAGTCAAACCTTCCGGGTGATTCCACCCGGCCATAAAGCCGACGAACTGCAAGACCATAATCAGCGGCCCCGGCGTCGTCTCGGCCAGCGCCAGACCGTCCACCGCCTGCGCCTGTGTAAGCCAGCCGTAAGACCCGGCGGCGGCCTGCGTGACGTAAGCCAGCACCGCATACGCGCCGCCAAAGGTGACGAATGCCGCCTGCGTAAAGAAGCGATATTCATGAACGTGCAGGCTGCCCCAGCCGCGCCACGCGACGAGCGCGGCAAGTGGCAGAAACCACAAGGCGAGTCCGACGGCAAACACCTTGAGCGCGCGGGCACGTGACGGCAGCGTGTGCGGCAGCGGCGGCGCGGCATCATCAATCACAGTCGCGGCGGCGTTCGTAGCATTGCTTGTTGGCTGCGGTTTCGCCGTCTGTTCCGGCCACAGCCTTGCCGCTATCAGCCCGACCAGCGCGGCGGCGAGTACGATCAGCGGGAACGGGACGTGTAAAAAGTAGATGGCGACGAAAGCGGCGGCGGCGCTGGCGAAATGCTGCCAGCGTTTGAGCGCGCGTTTGCCGATCTTGAGGATGGCTTCCACGACAATTGCCACGACGACTGGTTTGAATCCACTCAGTACGCCCAGGACAGCCGGGACGTTGCCGTAGGCCGCATAAATGTATGACAGTCCAAGCAGGATGAAGATCGAAGGCAGGACGAAAAATACGCCCGCGACGATCCCGCCCACCGTGCGGTGCAGCAGCCAGCCAATGTAAATCGCCAGTTGCTGCGCTTCGGGGCCAGGCAGCAGCATGCAATAGTTGAGTGCATGCAAAAACCGTTCGTCAGAAATCCAGCGCCGCCGGTCAACCAGGTCGCGGTGCATGATCGCAATCTGCCCCGCTGGCCCGCCGAAGCTGATGAAGCCGAGCTTCGCCCAGTAGCGGAAGGCTTCGCCGAAGCTGACGCCCTGCGCCTCTCGTATTCCATCGGACGGTTGTTCTGATCCCGTCTTCATCATCACAGTCCCAGAATCGGTTGCAACCGCTTCACGACATCTTCCAAGCGATTCGCCGCTTTGCCGTAATCGAGCGTCATGGGCTTGAAGGAGTTGAGCGGCGGAATATTTTTCGGCCCTTCGACTCCGCTATGCAGCGGAATTTGTACGGCTTCTGACTGCGCCAGCGCGCGCTCGACTTCCGCTGAGAGCAGGTAATCAATCAGCTTCTTCCCCGCTTCCGCGTGTGGCGCGCCCGCGATCAGCGAAACCAAGTTCGGCATCAGCGCCGCGCCCATCCCTTCGCGGTCGGGCAAGACCATCGCCACGGGCTGCTTGTCTTCGAGCGCGACGTTGACATCATCGGTGTCGGTCAACCCCATCTTCACCTCGCCTTTCACCACTAAGTCGCGCACCACCGAATTACTCGACACAATCTTTACGCCGTTGGCTTTCAGCTTGCGGAAGAAGTCATCGGCCTTTTCGTCGCCGAGTTCGGCGTAAAGCGCCGCGACGTGAAACGAAGTCGAGCCGAAGCGCGGGTCGGCGATTGCAATCTGCCCTTTCCACTTCGGATCGGTCAGGTCGTAAATGGACTTCGGCACATCTTCCGGCTTGACCAGCTTCGTGTTGTACACGATGACACGGATGCGCGCGGAAAAGCCCGTCCAGAAACCTTCCGCGTCTTTGAAGGTCGCGGGAATGCCTGCTGCATTGGCTGATTGGTAAGGCGCCAGCACGCCGCGACTTTTCAGTACCAATGTCCGCACCGGCTCGTTCGACCAGAAGACATCGGCCTGCGGATTGTTTTTTTCAGCCAGCAGCTTGTTGGCGAGGCCGGTGCTTTTGGTCTCTTCCGTGTCGTAGACCACTTTCACTTTCACGCCCGTCTTCTGCTCGTAGGCTTTCAAAATCGGTTCGGAAAAGACGCGGTCGGTCGAGACGTAGATCGTGACTTCGTTCGTTGTGCCGGTTGAATTGTTTGCCGTGTCTGGTTGCCCGCCGCAACCCGCTAATGCGAGAGCGACGAGCAGCAATCCAAAGAATACTTGCTTCGTTCGCTGACTCATCTGGTCTTGACCTCCAGATCATCGAAGTACGTCACCGAATCCGCTTTCGTCCACAAGCCGACTTTGCCTGCATCCGGGAAAGTGGCGTCCTCAACTTCGTAGAGCTTCGCGCCGTTCAGATAAACGGTGAAGAGATTGCCCACCGCCGTCACGCGCAACGTGTTCCATTGCATCGGCGGCACTTTGGCGGTCTTGCCATAAGTGCGGCCTTCACCCTTGAGCGGCAGGTCTTCGCGTTTGCCGTTTTGCACCTTGTACAGCACGACGTTATTTTCGAGCGCGTTGGCGCGCACGATGTAATAGTTGTCCTTGTCTCGATACCGCCACACGATGCCCGCCGCCTGATCCTTCTTGCCCGAAATGGCTTTGAACTTCACGCTGATGTCCGCGTCCTTCGCCGTGAGCTTGTCGTAAACGCAGACCGGGAAGCGATAGCTCGTCGCATCGGCGTCGGTCTGTGCCAGCACGTTGCCTTGATTCGGCGAGGCGGCGTCTTTCATCACCGTCCAGACGCCCGCCTTGCCCTGTCCGGTCAACGCGGTCGTGAAATCGCTCGGCGGCGCTCCGGCCTTGTCTTTGTTGAAGTCAATGGTTGTCTGAGCAAAGGCATTCGTTGCAGCAAACAGCAACAGTGTGATGACGGAACAGTATCCGATTTTCATAAATTACCTCCAGGTGGTCGTTGCCAGATTTGTGAGAATGAGCTTGAGAAGCCTCGTAATTTGAGTGTGATTCATTGGTTGCCAGCCTTGATGTTGACGCGCCCAACCGCCAGACGTTTGGGTGAGGTTCCAACCTTGATTCTGGCGATCTCTTTCTGCCGCGCCACGTCTATCAGGCTGACATCGTTCGAACCGGTATTGCTCACTACGGCTAACTTCCCATCCGGCGTCAGCTCGATCCAGTT
>JANOWX010000461.1:0-17713 GCA_031418175.1 Acidobacteriota bacterium
CGGCGCAACCCGCCAAGCTAAAGCTTGAACTCTGAACGCCTGCTGCTGACGCGCTCAAAGGCAATTCAATGTGCCCAGCTTGCATGGTTTGAATTAGCAACCAAGCGGCGTCAAACAAATCGAATTTCATGTGGTTTACACCTCATGACTATCACCTTCGCTGCATTTCAATCCACCCTGGAATATGACCAACCGCCCGCCGAGTTGTCGCCGTACTTAACCGCGCTCTGGCACGAAGCGCACGGCGCGTGGGGCACGGCGCACGAGCTTGTGCAGGAACTCAATACCGCCGAAGCCGCCTGGGTGCACGCTTATCTGCATCGCAAAGAAGGCGACGAGGGCAATGCGCGCTATTGGTATCGCACGGCCAAGCAGCACTTTCCTGTTGGTCAAACATTGGCCGAAGAGTGGGCCGCGCTCGTCCGCCAACTGCTTTGACTCGCGCGCTGAAGCCCTGTACTTTCTGCCCGTACATTCCCCCCGCCAACAATTAAACCCAGAGGAGACATTATGCCGTCGCACAGATGCCCCGTCGTGACGCTCGCGTTCGTCTTGTTATCGCTGCTCTGCGCGCCCGCCTTGCGTGCGCAAGACACACCAAAGGTCGAAGTCGGTATTCACGTGACCGCGCTCAATCTCGGCGATTTCAAACTCGCCGTGCCTGATTTGGGCGGCTCGCAACGCGGCGTGGGTGGCCGCGTGACCTTCAATCTGACCGATCACATTTCCATCGAAGGCGAACTCAACACCTTTCCTAACAACTTCCGCATCTCGATTCCGCAACTCACCAATATCGTCCGGCGCGACCTGACGCGTGATCGCGTTGACCAGTTTCTCTTTGGCGTAAAACTCGGCGGACGCTCAGAACATTGGGGCATCTTCGCCAAGGTGCGCCCCGGTTACGTGCGCAGCGTGTTACAGGATCAAACAAGCGGCAATGCCAATCCCACGCTGAACACGCTGTTCCGCACCTCTTCCGGCTTCGCGCTGGATTGGGGCGGCGTGCTGGAGTTTTATCCCTCGCGCCACACGCTGCTGCGCTTCGATCTGGGCGACACGATCATCCGCTATGAAACCAAGCCGCAAACCGGCGCGACGAATCAGACGACGACGAAATTCACGAACAACAATTTGCAGGTGAGCGCGGGGTTTGGACTGCGGTTTTAGCTGGCTGCCGAACCATGAACTCGAGGCAAGCTGTGCTTGCCACAAAAAAGCGCAAAAGACACAAAGGAAACCGAACCGGGCAAGACCTTTGGTGTTTTTTGCGTTTTTTTGCGGCAGTCTCTTGGTGACTGAAAACGGCTGGCTTCACTCGCAGCGCAACGCCACCAGCGGATCAACCCGCATCGCGCGCCGCGCCGGGAAATAACACGCCAGGAAAGCCACCAGCGCCAGCAGCAGAGGGACACCCGCGAAGGTCGCCAGATCGAGCGCGTTCACGCCGTAGAGCAAGCCGCTCATCAAGCGCGTGCCGGCGACCGCAACCACCAGCCCAAGCGCCAGTCCAAGCGCCGTCAGCGCCAGCCCGTGTCCAACCACCAAGCGGAAAATGCCGGCGGCGCTCGCGCCCAACGCGATGCGAATGCCGAGTTCGCGTGTGCGCTGTGTCACGGCATACGACATCACGCCGAAAATCCCAATGGTCGCCAGCAGCAACGCCAGCAAACCAAAAGCGCCCAGCAGCCCCGCTGCCACACGCGCCGGGAAGAGCGGCACGGCCATGTGTTCGGTCAGCGTCTTCATGTTGTAGACCGGCAGGTTGCTGTCGAGTTGTTGCACCTCGCGGCGTAGCGCGGCCAGCAAGGCTTGTGAATCGCCTGCCCCGCGCGCGACCAGCGTCAGGAAACTGCCCCGGTCGGGCGGCAGATTGACGTAAACGAAGGACTGCGCCTCTTCGCTCAGGCTGAAATACTTGCCGTCTTGTATCAGTCCGACGACTTCCACCCAGGGCCCCGCCGCGCCCTCGAAACTGAAGCGCTTGCCCAGCGGCGCTTGGCCCGGCCAGAAACGGCGCGCGAAAGTTTCGTTGATGATGGCGACGCGCTGTTTGTTTTCGGTTTCCTGTTCGGTGAAATCGCGGCCTTGCAACAAGGCCGTGCCCAGCGCCTGAATGAAGCCGGGCGTGGCCCGCGAAGTCATCGCTGACGGCACGTTCCCACCCTTTTGTTCGGGTTGGCCTTCAACGTGAATGCCGTCATTGTTAATGTTCATGCTCAGCGGAATGAAATCGGTCAGCCCCACCGCTTGCACGCCCGGCAAGGCGCGCGCCCGCGCGCGGATTTGCTCTTTGAACTGCCGTATGCGCGGCCCGTCGTAACCTTGCAAGCCAAGATCGAAAGACATCTCGACGGCGTTCTGCGTAACCATGCCGGGGCTGAGCCGCTGCGCGTTTTGCAGACCGCGCAAAACCAGTCCCGCGCAGATCAACAGCACCAGCGACAGCGCGACTTGCAGCACCACCAGACCGCTGCGCAGCCACGAACGCCGATAGCCGCCGATGTTGGCTTCGTCTTTCAACGCGGGCACCAAATCAAGCTTGGTCGCCTGCAACGCAGGCAACAAGCCAAAGACGATGCCGGTTAGCGCCGAGACCGCGAGGGTAAAAAGCAGCACGCGATAATCAATGTGCATTTCGGTCGTCAGCGGAATGTCCAGCGGCGGTTGAAAGGCCATCACCGCATCCACCAGCCAAAAGGCCAGCGCCAACCCCAGCGCGCCGCCCAGCGTCGCCAGCACTACGTTTTCGGTCAGCAGTTGCCGCACCAGCCGCCCGCGGCCCGCGCCGATGGCTAAACGAATGGCGATTTCCTTGCGCCGTTCGGTCGCGCGCGCCAGCAACAGATTCGCCAGATTGGTGCAGGCCAGCAGCAAGACCAGCCCAACCACCGCCATCAACACGCCCGCAAAGCCCATAATCGGCCCGCGCATAAACGCGCCAAAGAGGCCCGGCGGCGATAACGCAATCGTCAAGCCCTCGTTATTTTGGGGAAATTCGCGCGCCAATTGCGCGGCGATGTTCTTGAGCGCGGCTTCGGCTTGCGCGACGCTGACGCCGGGTTTGAGACGGCCTTGGACAAAGAAGTTCGAGGTGTCGCGGTCGTTCAGATAATCCCGGCCTGCCTCGATCTGCGCCAGCATCATTGAGGGAAACCACATCTCCACCTTGAAACCGATCTCGGTGCCGTAAAAACCCGGCGCGGCGACGCCGATGATCGTGTAGCTGTGCCCATTGACCAGCACGCTTTTGCCGACAACATTCGGATCGCTGCCGAAACGCCGCTGCCAGCAATCGTGCGTGATGACCGCGAGCGGATGCGCGCCCGGCGTCTGGTCATCCGCCGGCGTGAAGAAGCGGCCCAGCGCGGGCCGCACACCCAGCATCTCGAAGTAATTGCCCGTCGCCAGATAACCCCAGAGCCGCGTGTTGACGCCGTTGTTGCTCAAACTGATCGGCGCGATGCGATAGGCGGCCAGGCCCGCCAGCACGTCGTTGCGGTCGCGCAGGTCGCGGTAGTTGGGCACGGAGAAGGCGGGAATGTTGCGTTCGCCGTTGAGCGAAACGTTGTTGAGCGCGACCAGTTGCTCCGGCTTTTCGACGGGCAGCGGGCGCAGAAACATCGTGTTGACCAAACTGAAAATCGCCGTGTTCGCGCCGATGCCCAGCGCCAGCGAGAGCACCGCAATCACGGTGAAGCCCGGCGTTTTGCGCAAGCGTCGCAGACTCACGCGCAAATCTTGAACTAACGTTTCCATCTTTCTCCCTCCTTACGGAAGCAGCAGGGTAGCCTGCCTCGAAATAATCGCGCGTCTGATTCATCAACGTGGCTCCGGCGGAAAAGGCCATCGTCTTTTCAGGCGCGCTTTCTATGCTGCGCGCGTCCAAGCCGGTTAACAAAAGGAGCATCCGATGAACCCAACCACCAGCGTCGTTATTGTCGCCACAGCCAGTTTCATCGCCAGCCTATTCGCGGCGAACTGGATCAACCTGCAACAAGTCAGGACGCTGAACGAAAACAACCTGCAACAAGCCAGGACGCTGAATGAAAGCAATCACCAGAATTTAAAGCTGTTGCTGGAACAGATGGAGAAAACGTTCAGCGCCAAGCTGGACGGCGTGCAGAAAGAATTCAGCGCCAAGCTCGATACCGTTCAGAAAGAACTCAACGCCAAGTTCGACGGTCTGCAAAAGGAGATGAACGCGAACTTCGCCGCCGTCAATGCCCGTTTCGACGCCGTTGACATTCGCTTTGACGGAGTTGACCGACGACTAGACGAACTGGAACAGCGTGTCGGGCGGCTCGAAAACATCCTGTTCAAACCATCCTTGCGTTAAACTAGGCGTTAGCCTTCTTCCACAATCCGCCCGTCAAACAAATGCACCGAACGGTCGGCGTGTTGGGCAAAGCGCTGGTCGTGCGTGACCATGCAAATGGTCGCGCCGCCGCGATGCAATTCGCGCAGCAGTTCCATCACCGCGTCGCCGTTGGTCGAATCGAGATTCCCAGTCGGTTCGTCCGCCAGCAGAATCAGCGGATCGCCGCACACGGCGCGCGCCACGGCCACGCGCTGTTGTTGGCCGCCAGAGAGTTGCGAGGGCAGGTGTTTGGCGCGGTGGGCCATGCCGACGCGTTCGAGCGCGGCAGTGGTGCGTTCGCGCCGTTCAGCCGACGACATGCCGCGATAGGTGAGCGGCAGTTCGACGTTTTCATACACCGTCAGGTCGCCGATCAAGTTGAAGCTTTGAAAGATGAATCCGATCTCGCGGTTGCGGATGCGGGCGCGCTCGCTCATGGAGAGCGATTGCACGGGCTTGCCGTTCAGCAGGTATTCGCCCTCGCTCGGCGAATCGAGCAGGCCGAGAATCGAAAGCAAGGTGGATTTGCCGCAGCCCGACGGGCCGGCAATCGAGACGTATTCGCCTTTGGCGATTTCGAGGTGAATGCCCGAGAGCGCGTGCGTTTCGACCTCGTCGGTGAGGAAGACTTTTTTCACGCCTTCCATCCGTAACAATGATTCGCTCATATGCTGTCTCTCCTGAGTTGTCGGTAGTCGGTAGTCGGTAGTCGGTAGTCGGTAGTCAGTAGTCAGTGTTCGAGAGGCAGCGGCCGTTTCAAAGCTTTTTGAGAACGACAACCGACTATCGGCTACTGACTACCGGCTACCCGAATTCAATTCAATTTGATGCGGTCGCCTTTGTCGCTCCATTGCGACGTGTCTGAAACGATGACCTTGTCGCCCACCCGCAAGCCTTCGCGCACTTGAATCGAAGTCACTGAATCGCGCCCCAGCGTGACCTTGGCGGCCGACGCGTGGATGCCATCGGCTTCGAGTTTGAAGAGCGTGACCGTGCTGTCGCGCTGGCCGAACGCGGGGCGCTGGATTTGAATGACGTTGGGCAGGCGCACGATTTCGATGGTGCCGTCCACGCTCATATCGGGGCGCGCGCCTTTGGGCAAAGCGCCTTCGAGCGCGACATCCACCGTGACCGTGCCGTTTTGGGCTTGCGGATCAATGCGCGTGACGCGGCCTTCGATAACGCCGTTGCGCGTGTCAATTTCCGCGCGCAAACCGATCGCAACATCTTTGGCCTGCGTTTCAGCGACGCGCACTTGCGCTTTCAAGCGCGAAGGGTCGGACACGCGCGCCAGATTGTTGCCGGGCTGGACTTGCTGGCCGACCTCGACCGCCCACAATTGCAGGATGCCGTGCATGCCGGCGCGCACGCGCAAATCGGCCACCTCGCGGCGGCGCAAATTCAACATCGCGCGGCGCTGCTCTAACGTGGCCTGCTGCACGGCCAATTGCGTTTTGATCGCTTCGGTGTTCATGGCGATGCGCTGCTTCTCTAACTCGTAACGCGTCGCCAATTCTTCGGCGCGGGTTTTTGACTGTTTGAGCATGATGTCTGAGACCAGGCCTTCTTTCGACAATTGCTCGTTCGCTTCGGCCACCAGCCTGGCTTGCGAGAGATCGGATTGAACAGTGGCTGCCTGGGCGCGCTGATTGAGCAGTTGTGAATTGAGATCAACCTCGCGGTTTTTGTATTCGGCTTCGGCGGAATGCAGTTGCTGCTCGGCGTCCAGCAATTGCTGCTGCAAGACGGGGTTGCTCATCTCAAACAAGACGGTGTCGGGCCGCACAGCGGCGCCGGGCTGCACCAAACGCTTGTCCACGCGCCCGCTGGTCGTCGAAGTAATCCAGACGATGTCTTCGGGCACCAGCGTCCCCAGTCCGTTCACCTTCACGATCAATTCGCCCTGTTTGACCGTGTCAATAATCACTGTGGCGCGCTCGACCGTCGGCGCGGCGGGTTTGAGCCGCGAGACGCCAATCGTCACACCGGCAATGGCCGCCAACGCCAAGACAACGTAAACCGCCTGCTTGATTTTGCGATTGCGCGCGACCGATGCGGCGCGGGGGACATCCATAAAACCTCCGATGAAAACCGCCAGTAAAAACTTGAACTACCGTGCTGGTAACCCGCTTGCGAGTTAATCCAATTCGCGTGCCAATGGCGCGACACGGCTAAGTTACTGAGTATTCTGGGTTGCCCTTGCGGGCTAACGAGAGCCGACGAGGCGCGTTGTTCGCTTTTGGGATGGCTACATCCCGAAAGCGAAATCAATACTCCCACTCGACTTTGAAGGTTACGAAAGGGGAAGCCTTTTTCATCGCAAAGGGACAAAGAAACAAAGGGACTAAGACTTATTTGGTGGTGGAGACTTGCTATTTTTTCAATCCTTGAGCCTTGAACCTTTGAATCTTTGTCCCTTTGTGTTGAGAAAGGGCTCCGCTGTCATAACTTTTCAAGTCGTGCGCCCAAACGCAAAAACAGGCCAGCGCTAATGCCCTGGCCTGTTTCCGGTTTGTCTGCACCTGTTCCGCTGCCCTGTGATTAGCAGGTCGGCGGGAAGATCGGGATGGTGTAAGTCATCGCGTTCGTAAAGGTGAGCTTGTGCAGGTTGTGCCCGCCATTGAAGGCGCCAGACGAAGCAGCGACATTCGGGTTGAAATTGATGGTCGCCCCAAAGATACCGATTTCTGAAGTGCCCGCCAGTTTGAACCAGCCGGTACGGCCAGCCGGAATAATCGTGGACAGGCGCGGTGTGGTGCGCGGCACCGAGTCGGTCAGACTCGCCGCAAACTGGCACAGGTTATTGGTCGGCAGGTTGAAGCTGTAGGCAATCTCGCTGTCGTCATACAAGGTGCCGAAGATCGGGACCAAGCGTGACGGCCCTGTTTGCAGATCACCGCCGATGCGGTTGAGCACCAACAGCGTGTTGTTGCCATCCGCCGTACTGCCGATGCTGTCCGCCGCCAGCGTGTAGGGCACCGCGCCGTAATCCACGCTGTTGAAGCGCAACACCGACGTTGGTTGGCTGCCATCGCAAGACACCCAGAAGGGGCTGCCCGCAATGGCCGGCACCGCTTCGGCGCCCAGATTGGCCGCGTGGCCCGTCGAGAACTTCACGAATTCGTCACCGATCAGGAAGTTGAAGTGGCGCGGGCAGCCATTGGCGTCAGTCGCCACGGCTACGATGTAACCACGCGTCCCCGGATCGAGATCGGAAGTCAGGAAGCTAGTCGTCTGGTTCGGCGTCAAACAAACGAACGCGTCAGACACCGAGCAGGTCGCCCCATCCACAAAGAAGAGATGGACGAAGGTGAACAGCTTGTCGCTGGTGTTGGTCATGCTGATGCGCGCGTTTTGCGTGGCCCCGCCTGAGGCATCCGACGTGTAGATCGGATAGAACAGCACGGAACCCGCCCGCTGATCGCTCATCACCGTCCGTTCGGGATTGTTGATGAACGGCGCACCCGACCCAGCCAACGAACAATTCGTCGTAGTCGAGGCACCCGCCGTGACGTTCGGCCCGCCGTTGAAGCTGGCCGTGACGTTTGAGGTCAAGACCGTGCCCGGCGCGACGCCGTCATTCACCTGCAAGATATAAGAGACAGTCGCCGAAGCGCCCGGCGCCAATGTTCCAGTGGTGTAACTGAGCGAAGCCTGATTCACGGCAATCGTGCAGGTGCCGCCCGTGTTCGCCGTGCAGGTAAGCGCCAGCAAGCCTTGCGGAGGCCCGGCTGGCCCCAGCGTCACTGTGCCGGTCACTGACTGGTTCACGTTGGAATTGTTGGTCACCGTGAACGAGCCGCTGAGCTTGCTGCCCGGGCCGGTGCAAGCCAGCGGATCGGTCAACGAACCTGCCGTCACCCGGTTGACATGCACGCGGAAGGCGCAGGTTGTGGTGTTATTCGCCGCATCCGTCACCGAACAGGTCACGGTCGTGCTGCCCACCGGGAAAGGTGAGTTACTCGCCGGTACGCAAACCGGCGTGCCCACGCCCGGACAATTGTCGGTCGCGGTCGGATTCGTATAAGTCACCTGCTGGCTGTTGCCAGTGGTGCCCACCGAAATGTCCGTTGGGCAATTGACCAGCACCGGCGCGATGTTGTCATTCACTGTGACCGTGAAGGCGCACGTCGCGGTATTGCCCGAGGCATCCGCCACCGTGCAGTTCACAGTCGTGGTGCCCTTCGCGAAGCTCGTTCCCGAAGCAGGCGTGCAAACCGGCGTGCCCGGCGTGGGACAGTTGTCGGTCACCGTCGGCAAGGAATAAGTCACCGTCGCCGCGCACGTCCCTGCCGCTACGTTAGTGGTGATGTTGGCCGGGCAGGTGATCGCCGGGGGAATGTTGTCATTGACCGTCACGGTAAAGCTGGCCAATCCGCCGCCTGACGCACTGCTGCAAGTTACCGTCGTCACGCCCTTCGCGAAGGAAGAGCCGGAAGCCGGGGTGCAAGTAACAGCGCCGCAAGTGCCGCTGGTAGCCGGCGCAGAGTAGGTCACGTTCGCCGCGCAAGTGCCCGCCGCCACGTTGGCCGTGATGTTGGGGGGCGGCGTCAAGGTGCAGAGCGGGCAGGCCGTGCAACTGGTCGGGAAGCTGACGGTGGTAAACGAAAGCGTCCAGCCTCCGGCCAACGCTCCCGTGTCTCCGCCCAGATCATCCACCGCATACAGGCTCCACGTCCCATTCGCGTTCAGCGCACCGTATGTCCCCAGCAGCGTCGCCACGCCCGCTGACGGCGGGTTTTGGAATGTCGCTGGTGCGGGTGCCGGGAAGGTGTCGGTCGCGCCAGAATTGGTCGGCCTGAACGTCCCCGCCGTCAATGAACCGGTCGTCGTGGTGATGGGCGTCGAACTGTCCTGCAACGTGACCGTCAAATTGCTCGCGCCGGGGGCGCCGCCCCCGACATCCGACAGCACCGTGTAGCCGACACCGGTCGGGCCGACCAGCAAAATGTCCACGTCGTTCGGGAAGGTGTGGCTGAACCCGTTCAGCCTCACCGCGATATTGATGATCGTGCCGCCCACGCCGCTGACATTGATCGTTGACGGATAGGGCGTCGCACTGCCCGAGCCTGGCGGGTCGGCGGGAAAATTGATGGCCGTCGCATTGGTGAACGGCGTGGTCGCGATTACCGGCGCCACCGTTGACGTCGTCAACTCCAGACTCCAGCTCGTGATCATCCCACCGTCCCCAGTGAATTGATCCGTCACGAACAGGTTCCACGTGCCGTTCGGATTCTGCCCCGCGAAAAGCGAGTTCAGCGAACCGCCCGCCGGAATCGCCGGCGCCGGGGCCGAAAACACGTCGCCGGTGCCATGGTTGGTCGGCGCAAACGTCCCGCCCGCCAACAGCGTCGTGGCGTCTGGCATGTACGGCGAACCATCCGTGATGGTCAGATTCGTGTTGACCAAATCCGTACCGCCGCCCGCGTCCGACATCAGGATTACTCCCGCTCCGGTTGGACTCACCAACATAATGTCCAGGTCGTCCGGGAAGGTGTGACTGACTCCGTTCAGCATGACCTTCACGCCGACCACCGTCCCCGCCACGCCGGCCACCGCCAGCCCCGAAGGATAAGGCGCCGCATTGCCAATCACCGTCGGCACCGTGATCGCTGTGTTCTGCGTGAACGTGCTGACCGCCGTCGGCGCATTGGTCGTCCCAATCGGGAAAACGTAGTTGAACGTGCCGATGCTGTTGCCCGCTTCGGTCAAAGCCAGCGGGACGGTCACCGTGCCGCCGCACACCGCATTGGACGGCACCGTGAAGGTAAAGCTGCGGCACACCGGTGCGCCGCCCGCCGGTACCACGCCGTAAGTTTGCGCGGCGCTCGGATTGATAAATTGTCCGTTCGGCACCAGCGTGCCAACCACACTGAGCGAAGCGCCGGCGCCCGTGTTCGAGATGCACAAGCTGACCGTCACCGTCTCGCCCGGATCCAGCACATTATTGGCCGGCGCGCAGGATTCGGTGGTGATGGATTGCGCGCCTTTGACAATGGTAGCGTTAGAAATGAGCGGCACATAGGCGAAGGTGTCAATGCCGATGAAGTCGGAGTTGGCCCCGTTCAGACCGCCATTGGTCACGAAGTAACGGAAGGCCAAACGGCCATTAGTGTTCGGCGCGCCCAACCCGCTGACCGTGACGGTGAATTGCGTGTAGACCTGCGGATAGACGCCGGCGATTAGTGTCGGATTGATGTCCAGCAGCAGGTTAGTAAAGTCGCCCACGCTGGTATCGGTCGCGCCGACGTTGGTGCTCGCCCCCGCGGTGCTCAAGCGCACTTGCAAACGATCGGGAAAATCAGTGCCGGCGGTCTTGCGCGTGAAGAAGGTGAACTGATCGCCGTTGTTGAGGGCGATCTGCGGCGTGATCAACCAATTGCTGATGTTGCCGACACTGCCTGTGTTGTTGAAGTTGGCCCCGATGTAGGAAGTCGCCGCGCCGGTCTGCGAGGGGAAGATGGCGCTGTTGCCCTGAAACCAGCCGGTCGTGCCGACCGGATTGCTCAGATTCTGCAACGACCAGCCCGCGCCCGCCAGCGTCGTGATGTTGTCGAAGCCTTCGGTAAAGGCCACGCCGAGCGGCGCATTCGGCACTGCGATGCTCGCCGCAGTCTTAGCCGCAGGAGGGGCCGCGGGAGGGGCTGCCGAGCGCCCAGCGCCGCCTTTTTCGCCAACGCCGCTCTCATCCAAAATCACCCGCTCGCCCTGGGCCGCGCGGTATTGCGCCAGCAGCCGGGCCATGCCTTTCGAATAAGGCCGCTGGGCGATGTATTGCTCATACAAGACGCGCGCGAGCAGGGTTTCCACTTCCAGCAACGAGAGTGTTTCTCCGGCCCTGACTTTGCCGAGCAAATACTTTTCTTCCTGCGCAAACGGGCCGCTGCCATTGTCCAGGTCGGCGAGCAAGCCGCGGACAAGCTTAAGCTGTTCCGCCGCCGAGTCGGTTTGCTGCGTCACCGCGGCGGTCGCGGCGGTGGTGGCTGCGGGTGCGGCCTTTAGATTAGCTAGATTAGCGCGGGCCGCCACCGTGCTTTGCAAGCTGGCGCGCGCTGTTTGCAGCGCCTGGTTCGAGTACGCCATTACCGCTTGCCCAAGCTGTGGTAACTGCCACCCGGCCACGCCAAGTAAAAGGAAAAACGCTGTGAGCGCCAGCGGTCGGTGTGTGAGTTTGTGTAAGGTTCGCATTTTTAGTTCCTCCTGAACGGATGAAATCCGGCTTTCAAGGATTGCGCTTCTACCGAAACAATTTGGTTATGAAGCCGGGAAGCGCTGGAAAACTTTGCATCCTGTTTAGCAGGCGCGCTTGAGGTTTTCCCAAACTCGAGCGCGCCTGCAACTGCGATTCCGACTACTGGCAGGTAACCGGAAAGACAGGGATGGTGAGCGTGCCGCCATCAGACGTGTTCAGCTTGTGCAGGTTATGCCCTTGATTGAACGCGCCCGAATTCGCCGCGGCGTTCGGGTTCCGGTTGATGACCGCGCCCAGAATCGGTTCCAGTGCGCCGGTCGAAGTCACCCAGAACTTGAACCAGGCCGAACGCCCGGAGGGTATCCAGGTTTCGAAGCGCGGTGTCGTCTTCGGGAAGTTACTATTGACGGTGCCCCGGAACTGACAGGTGCCCGGCGCAAAGGTGTAGCTCAAGCCCTGCTCGGAATCATCGTAGATAATGCCGAACAGCGGCCGCAGCGTTTGCGCAAAGGCCCGCAGGTCGCCGCCAATCGAATTGACGATGACCAGCGTATCGTTCCCGTCGGCCCGGCTGCCGACGTTGTCTACTGCCAACACGCGCGGCAACACGCCGTAACTCACACCATTGAACGCCAAGGTCGCGGTCGGACTCGCCGGCGTGCAAGCAGTCAACCCGCCCGCAATCGCCAGAATGGATTCAGCCGCCAGATTGGCCTGATGCCCGGTCGTGAGCTTCACGAACTCATCACCGATGAGGTAGTTGAAGTTGATCGGGCAACCGCTGCGGTCAACCGCCACGGCGATAATGTAACCCGTCGTGCCCGGATCAAGATCAGAAGCGAAGAAGCTCGCCGTTTGATTCGGCGTCAGACAGAGATAAGCATCCGCCACCGAGCAGGTCGCGCCGTCCACAAAGAAGAGGTGGACGAAAGCCGTGCGATTCGGCTCGATGTTCGTCAAACTGACGCGGGTGTTCTGCGAAGCCGAACCCACGGTCGAGGTATACAGGTTATAGACCAACACTGAACCGGCGCGTTGATCGCTGGTCGGGTTGTTGCTGGTACCAGGCGCGGCCCCTGGCCCGATGGGCTGGCAATTGACGGTCGTGCAGGCTTGCACCGTGGCAATGCTGGTCGGGCCGAAATTCGCCGTCGTATTGAAGCAAAGTTGCGTACCGGATACTACATCACCAATTTGCGCTTGATAGGTGATGGTCGCCGTGGCCCCTGCTGGGATCGGGTCAGGAAGCGTGGCAGGTGGAGGCGCAGGATTGGTTCTGGTGGTGACAAAGCTAACCGTCCCGCCAGAGACCGTACACGTACCAATGGCCGTACCACCAATCGTGGCCGTGCAACTGCCCGGTATCCCCACCAAACCCGGTGGCAAGATAGCTGTCACCGAACCGCTAATTGGACTCGCTGAAGGGTTGGTCACGTTGGCCGTCACTCTGACCACGCCGCCGGGACCAGTACAGATCGCCGGATCGGTGATCGTGATGACCGGCGGGATCGGCCCCAGACATTGGCCGCCACCAGTCGCGCAAGACGCGATCGGCGCGGTGAAGCTAAAACGCTGACCGCTCGTCAGGCCCGCCGTGTTGCACGAAGCCTGGGTGAAGAAGGTCGTCGGCGCATTGGCCGACTGCACACCCACCGAGGCGCCCGCGCCGCCGCCGCCAGTCGTGTTGTAGATGAAGTCGAAACGCTGTTGCCCCTCGAAGAGCCGGATCTCGAAATTGACCGCCGCGCCGCCCGTGAAGAGCGTGCCGCGCCATTCGATGTTGAAGATCCGGTTCGGCGCCGTGCCGCTGGTCGAAGTGAAGACGCCATCCGACAGCAGGTCGTCCCAGTACGGCATGAGCGCCCGGCCCAGGTTGTCCGTCGCCGTGCCTGGCAGCGGACAGGTGTTACTGAAGTCGGTCGTGCCAGCCCCGCCGAATTGCAGGTTGCCGTTGGTGTCAACCACAGCGGTGGTGAAGCTCTGCCCGTAGACCGAATAGGCGAAGGGCAGCGTAACGCTGGCGCTCGCGTCGTCGGCCTGGGTGCCCGGCACCAGTGTCGTGCCCGGCACGATGGCGTTGCCGGTGCTGCTGGTGAAGGTGTATTGCGTCAAAGGCGCTGGCGTGGTCGCAATCGAGAAGTTGAGCACACTCGAACCGCCCGTGTAATTAACCGTCAACGTGAAGTTGATCGTCGTGCCGCAAAGGAAAGTCGGCAAGGTGCTGACCAGGAAGCTCGCCGTGCCATTCGCGCCGGCATTGATCGTGCCGTAACTTTGCGTCGCGGGTGCGAAGATCGTGACACCCGGCGTGCTGGTGGTCAGCGTGCCGGTGACGTTGGTCGCCGCCGCGCCGCCGTTGTTAGTGATGCGGACGTTGACCGTGTTGCACTCGTCCGTTTCGATGGTGCCGTTGCCGTTGCCGGTGCCTGTTGCCAACGTCGCCAAGGGCGCTTCGATCAACGGAATGCCTTGTAGCGCACAGTTGAAGGTCGCCGTCGCGCCCGCCACAACCGTGACCGAGCCGGAAGCAGTGGTGAAACCGCGCTTGCTGCAAGTCGCCGTGTAAGTGCCCGGCGCCAGGCCGAGCGTCGAAGCAGGCGCAGCCGCCGTGAAGGTGTAGTTACCGGCCGCGCTGGTCGTGCGCGCGCCGCCACCCGTGACGCTGACGAGCACGCCCGAAAGCGCGCCGCCGCCAATCAGGTTGGTGGCCTGGCCCGCGAGCGAGCCTTTGGCCGCCGTGACGCAAGCCGGATTGACCTTGAAGCTAAACACGCGCGTGTTCCAGTCGAAGCTGGCCGTCGGCGCATCAACATATTCGAACACGCCCCAGAAGGTACATTCGTCCGCCGGGTCAACGCTCAGGCTGCTGTAATCGCCCCAGCGATTGCCGGTGCCGGTTTGCACGCCGCGCGTGACGGCCGCCAGCGCATCCACTTCGCCCTGCGGCAAAGTGTTGGCCGGATCGGCAGCGAGACGGCCCGTGTAGATCGCGGTCGGAATCAAGGTCGTGCTGGAAGCGCTGGCCGCGAGGCCGATGTTGCCTTCGCCGTCCTGGGCGACGCTCGCCATCCAAAGGTTGCGGCCCGTCGCGCCATTGATTGTGCCAGGCGCGTAAGTCGCCTGCTGGTTGATCGTGACCGCGCCCCCGGCAGCACGGCGCAACTCCATCCAACGCACGCCGGCCTGATAAGTGGCTGCCGAGGTGCCAGCCCCGTCAACGTTGACCGTGAAGTTGAGCACGTAAGATTGATCGCCGTTCGCGAGCGTGCGGTAAACCAGCCGATGCATCAGCCGGTCGGCGATAGTGTCTAGGTTATCGGCGGCAGTGGCCGGCGCGGGTTGTTCGTTCACGGCCCGGCTGGCTGGCTGGTTCGCGTCGAAGGCTGCGGTCGGAATGTCCGGGCGGATCGCGACGGTCGAAGCGCCTGGGTTGGCGAAATTCGGGCGGAACTCGAAGACGCGGATGGAATCGGTGAACGGGGCACCGAACTCATCGGCAAAGAATTCGATGAAAAGATTGGGAGCGCCCACCGGCGGTGCCACCACGCCGTCAAGGTCAGTCGGCAACATGCCGCCATCATTCGTGCCGGTGCGGAAACCGATGATCCCTGCGGTCGGGTCGCCGGCGAGCATTTTGTTGCGGTCGAAGGCGTAGAGACCCGCGCCGAGGAAGGCGGTGAATGACGTGTTGAAATCATTCGTGGACATGTAATAGCCATCCGGCCAAACGCCGAAGTGCGGATAGTCGCCCGCGCGGCCCGGCGCCAGCAGGAAGTCGTAAGCGAAGTAAGCACCGGTCGGGTCACCAGTCTGCGAGATTGCGATGAATTCGTGTGTGCTGTTGTTGGTGAACGTCAGACCGAACTGCGTCAGAATCCAGCGGTCAGCCAGTGGATCGTAGAGCACCACCGGATCGCCGTCGTCGTCATTGTCGGTGGTGAACGGCGTCAAAGAACTCATGCGAAACTGCGGCACGAGCACCGCGCCGGTTTTGCTATAGATCGTGACGCCGCCATTGGTGGTGACCACGACGTGGTTCGGGCCGACGTCGGCATTGGTATCGGGCGGCGCGAACCGGCCGCCAAACAGCACTGAGCCGATGTCCATATCCGGCCCGTCGAAATTTTGAATCGGAGCGGTCACCACATTCTGGCCGGGAGGAATCGTGCTTTGCAGGGCCGCATCGGGGCTGCCCGCCACGCCCGCGAGGGTGCGAATGGGCAACTCGTTCTGTTCATTCTTATTTGGCTTGATGGGTTTTTCCGACAGGACAGGCGCGTTCTGCACAATTCTGCTGACGGCATCAGTCACGGCGAAATTGACCGCACTGCTCACATAAGGGCTGCCAAGGTCGCCGCTCTGGGCTGGCACCGCCGGGGTGGCCGGATTAGCCTTGAGCGCCAGTTTGTATGAAGCCAGCGCCTGATCGAATTTGGCGGTATTTTCTTTGGTTGGATGAGCCAGGTATTGTGCCTTGGCTTCCTGGAGCTGGGTGCGGACGGCTGCGAGGCTGTCCGCTTGGGCGGTCCAACGACCGCTACGGACGGCAATGAAGCCGAACACGCCGACGAGCAGCGTCAAAGCCAACAATCGAAGCCAGAATTGCTTCGACCGTGTGTGTGTATGTTTGTGCGAGGTTCGCATGTGTATTCCTCCTGAATCAGGATAGGGTTACGATCTTCAGTTGGCTACAGAGCCGGTACTTAACTCGGCAATGTGCGTGTTATCTGTCGAATCAAAGAACAAACCGGCCGGTAGCCCAAAACTGTGGTGCTGTCCAGAGTTGACGTGCACAGCAACCTGAGTTCTCAGCTTAAATTCAGTCTGCCGTTTTGCTTAGTAGTGTTAATCAGAGTTGTTTAGAAGTTCTACAAGATGATCTCGCCTTCGTGGGGAAAGGCATTGCCTGCTTTGGGCGCAGTTACCAACCGACAGCCCAAAGACGCAAACTGGCGTGTACAGACGCTGCTTACTCAGCAAGCATGAGGCGCTTGCGAGACAATCATTCAGCGTATTAGCTGCCCAGTGAGACTGCTTAGTTAGGGTTGAACTGTAAGTTCGCGTGCCCGTCGAGACCACAACGGTTTTATGGTTGCTAGCGGCGCTGTGTTACTACTTTTCAGCGCATGGTCAATCCCGAATTCACTTTGCCGGTTAATGAGGAGTGCCTACTAGCGGGCGGAGTCTAGCCCATGGATGTGGGCCGGTCAATAAGCCGTGCTGCTTGTTTTGCGAAAAAGTTTCAAAAAGTTTCTGCAATGTATTAATTCATGGCATTGAATCTGTCCGACGACGGCCACAGTGAAGATAAAATCCGGTCACGCCAAGTAATCGCCTTGCCCGGCAACGAGGCTGCGGCTATGCTAGGCCCCGTTCAACCTGCACATTCAATCCGACCTAGGAAGTATCAAGAAGGAAGCAATCATGAGTAATGCCGCCAATTCATCCACCTGGAGCCTGACCAAGATCGGGCTGCTCGGTTCCGCGATTCTGCTGGCGACCGCTGTCGCCTCGGCGTTTTATAAAGGCAACGGCAGTGTGGTCAATGAAACCAACGGCGCCGGGGCGAATGCGGCGGGCGGCAATCGTTCCGCCAGTCCGGCCATGCCCGCCAGTCCGGCCAACCCGGTCGCGCTGCCGGCCAACGTCAGCGAAGCTTCGATCAACCTGCTCGACGGCAAGGCCACGAAGTTTTCCGAATACAAAGGCAAAGTCTTGATCGTGGATTTGTGGGCGACATGGTGCGGCCCTTGCCGGCAAGAGATTCCGCACTTGATCGAGTTGGCAAACAAATATAAAAGCGAAGGCGTCGAGGTCATCGGCTTGACCAATGAAGACCCCACAGCCGATGCCGAGAAAGTGCGCGCGTTTTCCAAAGAGTTCAAGATCAACTATCCCATCGGCTGGGCCGATCCGGAATTGGCGCTGGGCATCATGCGCTTGGGCGGGCGGCCCGGCATTCCGCAAACGCTGATCATCGGGCGCGACGGCCGCGTGCGCAATCATTTCGTCGGCTTCTCAGCGCAAATCAGCGTGCCACAGATGAACGCGGCGCTGGCAGAAGCGCTGAAGGCCGGTTGAGCGTTCAATCAATTTACGAATCAAGAGCGCGCCGGAAGCGAGTCTTCCGCGCGCTCTTCTTGTTTCAAGCTGTGTCAGTAGCC
>JANOWX010000462.1:0-1828 GCA_031418175.1 Acidobacteriota bacterium
CGATGCCCGCACGCAACGCCCGCCAGGCGACCGCGCGGTACATCGCGCCGGTGTTGATGAAGAGATAGCCCAGGCGGCGCGCCAGTTCTTTGGCGACAGTGCTTTTGCCCGCGCCTGCGGGGCCGTCAATGGCGATGATGAGTTTGCGGTCGGTCATCTAGGTTTCCAAAATTTCCCGTGCGAACAGCAGGGTTTGTTCAATGTCGGCGCGGCTTACGTCGTAATGCGTGACCATGCGCATTTCACGCGCGTTGATGCCGTTGGCCAACACGCCGCGCGCTTTCAACTCCTGCGTGCATTGCGCGGTGCTCAGCCCGGTACCGCTGATGTCGAAGATCACGATGTTGGTTTGCACGCGTTCGGGATCGAGCTTGACGCCGGGCAATTCGGCCAGGCCTTGCGCCAGCCGCTGCGCGTTCGCGTGGTCTTCGATCAACAGCTTGGGCGATTCTTCCAACGCGAGTAAGCCGGCTGCCGCCAGCACACCGACTTGCCGCATGCCGCCGCCGAGCAGTTTGCGCACGCTGACGGCCTCTTTGATGAACGCCTGGCTGCCGGCAATCAGCGAACCGACCGGCGCGCCCAGCCCTTTTGACAGACAGAACATCACCGAATCGAAAGGCCGCGCGATCTCGGCGACGGTCGTATCGAGCGCGAGCGCCGCGTTGAAAATGCGCGCGCCATCCAGATGCACGGGCAAGCCCAGCGCGTGCGCCCCGTCGCAAATCGCGCGAGTGGCATTGAGCGAAAGCGGCGCGCCGCCGGCCATGTTGTGCGTGTTTTCCAGCGCGACCAGCGAGGTCGGCGTGACGTAATAGGGCGCGCTGTGATGAATTGCAGTGCTCACCAAATCCCAATTGAGCAAGCCATCTTCGCCACGCACCGGACGCAGGATCACACCCGACAGCACGGCCGCCGCGCCCATTTCGTAATTGAAAATATGGCTGCGTTCTTCCAGCACAACCTCGGTGCCGGGGCGCGTGTGCAACCGGACGCAAATCTGATTGCCCATCGTGCCGGAGGGCACGAAGAGCGCGGCCTCTTTGCCCAACAGTTCCGCCGCGCGTTCCTGCAAACGATTGACGGTCGGGTCTTCGCCATACACGTCATCGCCGACTGCGGCGTCGGCCATGGCGCGGCGCATGGCGGCGGTGGGTTTGGTGACGGTGTCGCTGCGTAAGTCAATCATGGTGAATTTCAAATTTGAGATTGGAGACTGGGTTAAACAAACGCCGCAAAGACTTCGTTCGCCAGCACCTTGCCTTTGCGCGAAATCTTCAGCGTGTCGTCCTGCCATTCGATCAAACCGGCTTCGTCCAGCCGGGCCAGGTCTTCGCGGTAACGTTCGCGCGCATTCACGCCGAAGCGTTGCTGATGCTCGCGCAGGTTGACGCCGTCTTGCAAGCGCAGCCGCAGGAAAAGGCTTTCGCTCTGCCGGTCTTCGTCGTCGAGCACGCTGGTTTCGGCGATGGGCGAGGCCCCGCCTTCCAGCTTGGCCAGGTATTCGTGGATGTTGCGCGTATTCGACCAACGCGTTTGGCCATCGTAGCCCGCCGCCGAAACGCCAAAGGCCCAGTACGGCGCGCCCGTCCAGTATTTCAGGTTGTGCCGCGATTCGTAGCCGGGCCGCGCCCAGTTGGAAAGTTCGTAATGCGCGAAGCCGTGTTTTTCAGCCTCATCCAGCAGCGCGTAATACATCGCCACGGTCAAGTCTTCGTCAAGCGCGCGCAACTCGCCGCGCTTGATGCGATGCAGCAGCGGCGCGTCTTGATAGAGTTCTAGCAGATAGACCGACAGGTGTTCGGGCGCGAGCGCAATGGCTTCCTGC
>JANOWX010000463.1:0-13116 GCA_031418175.1 Acidobacteriota bacterium
GAACGCGGATAACCGCAGTTGAAAAGCCGGTTTGATCGGCGTTATTCATCGTCTATCTGCGGCGAAAGCTCTGCACTTTGACCCTCTACCAAATCTCGAGTTTGAGATTTGAAATTGAGCTTGGAAAAGAATGAGTAATCCTAACGACAAACACGGCAAAGACCCGCTGCCCGAAGACAGTGGCGTAGTCATCAAGCCGATTGCCTGGTTTTTGATCATCCTGACGCTCTCGACTGCGCTGGTCTATGTCATCGTCAAAGGCATGACGGTGGCCTTTGACAAGATTGAGGAAGCCGCCAATCCGACGGGGCCGAGCCTGGCGGGCGGCGGCACGCGCACCCAGCGCGAACCGCTCTTGCAAGGCGCTCCACAAGCGCCCGGCTCGCGAGCAGCGACGATGTTGCCGCTGGAAGACATGCGCGAGTATCGCAAGAAAATGGAAGCCGAGACCAAGGCTTATGGCTTTGTGGCGGGCAAAGAGAATGTCGAGGCGCATCTCCCGATTGAGCGCGCCAAACAATTGCTGCTCGAACGCGGCCTGCCGGTGAAGGCGGATGCCGCGGTGGCCGAGATGGCGACGGCTGAAAAAACGCGCCAGCAGTTGTCGGGTTCGGATGCGAGCGCGGGCCGGATGATCGGCAAGCAATGACAAGCGCGGCTGTATGTTCGACAAGCTGCCAGTTTGTCGAAGCTTTGGCTGCTAACCCATTGGCGTAACGACCACGCCTCGACAAGCTGGCAGCTTGTCGGACAACCCGGTCGGTACCGCACCGCTGGCTATATCTGAAAGCAGGTTAAGCAGTATGAAAACCAAGTTATCTTTATTCGTTGTGCGCAGCCTCCTGCTTTCGCTCTTTGTAAATGGAATGGCGGCGGCGCAACCGGCGGGCGTGCGGCCCCCGATGTTGCGCGATGTCGGCATTGACCAGTTGCTCAATAATCAGGTGCCGCTCGACCTCGAATTCGTGGATGAGACCGGCAAGACGGTCAAGCTCAAAGAGTATTTCACCGACAAGCCCGTCTTGTTGACGCTGGTCTATTACGATTGCCCGCTGCTGTGCAACCAGGTGCTCAACGGCGCGACCGGCGCGTTGAAGACGCTGCCCATGTTGCCCGGCAAGGAATTCATTTGGCTGACGGTCAGCTTCGATCACCGCGAACAAACGGAGTTGGCGGCGGCCAAGAAAGACAGCTATTTGCAGCGCCTCGGGAAAAAGGAAGCCGCTGCGGGCTGGCACTTCCTGACCGGCAGCGAACAGGCGATCAAGGCGTTGGCGCAAGCGGTCGGCTTCCGGTTCTTGTGGGACCCGGCGAAAAAGCAATACGCGCACGCCAGCGGCATTATGGTGCTGACGCCCGAAGGCAAGGTCTCGCGCTATTTTTATGGCATCGAATTCGCGCCGCGCGATTTGCGTTTGGGTTTCGTTGACGCTTCGCAGGGCAAGGTCGGATCGTTGGCTGACCAGATCATTATGTACTGTTACCGGTACGACCCCGAGTCCGGAACTTATAGCCTGGTGTTGATGCGGGTCTTGCGTATCTTCGCGGGGCTGACGCTGGCGACGTTGGCGGCATTGTTTTTTTATCTGCGCCGGAAGACGAAACAAAAAGAGGCGCAATGGGCACAGGCGGCGCACTGATGTGCGATCTGTGTCAGTAGCCCGACCGTGAGGGAGGGCTTGATAGTGATGCCAGCCCTCCCTCACGGTCGGGCTACTGACACGGCAAGAATCATTCAAACCTAACGGACATTATGAATCCAGTGGCGTTACTTCAAGTGCAGTTTATTCCCGATCAGGCTTCGACCTTCGCGGTTGAAGTAGACCTGTTCTATATCGCGTTGTGGCTGCTGACCATCGTTTTTACGATTGGCGTGGCCGCCGCCGCCGCTTATTTGATGCACAAATACAAACGGCAGCGCGCTGATCAAATCGGTGTGAACGTGCACGGCGCGATGATCCTGGAAATCACCTGGACGGTGGTACCGTTCATCATGTCGATGGGGATTTTTTTGTGGGGCGCGAAGCTCTATTACGAGATGTACAAAGACCCCAAGGACGCGATGGAGATTTTCGTCACCGGCAAACAGTGGATGTGGCGCGCGCAGCATCCCGATGGCCGCCGCGAAATCAACGAATTGCACGTGCCCACAGGCCGCCGCGTCAAACTGACGATGACCAGCGAGGATGTGTTGCACGCTTACTTTATCCCGGCCTTCCGCACCAAGGTGGACGTGGTGCCGGGGCGCTATACCACGACCTGGTTCGAGGCGATCAAGCCGGGCAGCTATCATCTGTTTTGCGCCGAGTATTGCGGCACTCAGCATTCGGGGATGATCGGTACGGTATATGTGATGGAGCCCGCCGAGTACCAAGCCTGGCTGGCCGATGGCAGCGGCAATCTGCCGCCGGCCGAAGTCGGCAAGAATATCTTCGCCAGCCTGGCCTGCAACACTTGCCACAAAGAGGATAACAGCGGACGCGGGCCGTCGTTGCTGGGTGTTTATGGCAGTCAGGTCAAGGTCACCAGCGGACAAATGGTGCTGGCGGATGACGCCTATGTGCGCGAATCCATCCTGCGCCCGCACGCGCAAATCGTGGCGGGGTATCCGCTGATGATGGGCACCTATCAAGGGCAAATGACCGAAGAGCAGATTGTGCAGGTGATCGCGTATCTGAAATCCATCGGGAAGCAGGAGCAGGGAACTGCGGCGTCCGCGGCGGCGGTTGCTGTTGCGCCAGTGGCGAACACCCCGGCGGCTCCCCCGGTTGCCAAGCCTGCCGCGAAACCGGCGAATTGAGTAATCAGGCGGAGGCGTGTCATGCCGGTAGCCTTACGAGTCAAAGGATACAGATTTTTCTTCTTTAGCTTGGAGGGCCGCGAACCGCCGCACATTCACGTTGAGCATTCTGAACGATTTGCTAAATTCTGGCTGACTCCGGTATCTCTGGTAAAATCACGAGGCTTTCGTAGCGGCGAGTTGACTGAAATACAGGCGATTATCGAAGAAAACCTAGACATCTTGTTGGAGAAATGGGATGAGCACTTTAGCAGTTGAAGTCGAACCGCTGGCCGTAGAGGTTACTTGCACGAATGACAGCCTGCACGTAGTGCTGGCCGATGGGCGGGAAATCTCTATGCCGTTGATCTGGTCTCGGCGGTTACAGAAAGCCACTCCCGAGCAAAGAAAAGATTGGCGCTTAATTGGGGGAGGCATCGGCATCCATTGGGAAGCCGTGGATGAAGATATTTCAGTTGAAAGCTTGCTGAGGTTTCGGTAGCGCGCAGTTGGGAGTTGTATGAGTCAGTCAATTTTACGGAAAGGCAAGAGCTATTCGTTTTCCGATTATTTTGAACTGTCTTACCCCACGGAAGAAGTTGTGGCGGAGTTTGGCTATCAGTACGAACTGACCAAGTTAGTTTTGCCGCGCGTGGAATTGTCGCATCCCCTGGATCAGTTACAGGCAATGTTCTATCGCAAGCTGCCGCATATCTCGATGACCTCTGAGACGGCCAAACGGGAAGTGCTGATTGCTCCGATCCTGTTAGAGTTACTCGATTACCTCGATCTGAAAATTGACATTGAGTATCCAGTCTATGTTAGTGAGCAACTCAAGGGTAACATTGATTATGTGGTGCACTCGGGACAGGAATTTATCGTGGTGGAAGCGAAAAAAGCCGACATGGAACGAGGCTTTACGCAATTGGCAGTCGAGTTAATCGCTATGGATCAGCGCAATGGGCAGGAGCGCGATTTGTTATACGGGGCGATCACGGTCGGCGATATTTGGCGATTCGGCGTGTTGGCAAGAGGGCAGAAAGTTATCTACAAAGACATAGATTCATTCCGCGTTCCAATGGATCTCACAGACCTGTTCAAAGTCATGCTTGGGATTCTGACACCCGGCACGGCAGTTCAATCGGCTTCTTCTTAAAATAGTTATGGTTTAGTTACTTCCCGGCGCTTTTTGTACGCCGGGACTGCGGCGAGCGGGTAGCTTGCCGTACATCAGGGAAAGTAAGTTATGGAAATCGCCGCAAATATCGGTACTGCAAACGCGGAAGCGGAAGAGCCCGTGACGTATCTGAACGTCAGCCACACGGTCAAATCGTGGCTGCTGACGTTGGATCACAAGCGCATCGGTCTGCTCTATCTGTTCGGCATCTCGTTTTTCTTCTTCATTGGCGGCATTTACGCCAGCATCATCCGGCTGGAATTGGTGACACCCAAAGGCGACTTGTTGACGGCGGAAACATACAACCGCGTCTTCACGATGCACGGGGTCATCATGGTCTTCTTCTTCCTGATCCCGTCTATCCCGGCGACGCTGGGGAATTTCCTGCTGCCGTTGATGCTGGGCGCAAAAGACGTCGCCTTTCCGCGCCTGAACCTGATGAGTTGGTACATTTACATGATCGGCGGCGCGATGATGATGTACACGCTGATCAGCGGCGGCATTGATACCGGCTGGACGTTCTATCCGCCCTATAGCTCGATCTATTCGAATAGCCAGGTGACGATCGCGGGCGTTTCGATTTTCATCACCGGTTTCTCGTCCATCCTGACGGGGTTGAATTTCATGGTGACGATCCACACGATGCGCGCGCCGGGGCTGACCTGGTTCCGCTTGCCGCTGTTTGTGTGGGCGCATTATGCGACCAGCTTGATCCAGATTCTGGGCACGCCGGTCATCGCCATCACCGTGTTGGCGCTGGCGTTTGAGCGCACGCTGCAAATCGGCATCTTCGATCCGAAGCTCGGCGGCGACCCGGTCTTGTTCCAGCATATGTTCTGGTTTTATTCGCACCCGGCGGTTTACATCATGGTCTTGCCGGGCATGGGCGTGATCAGCGAGATCATCGCCAGCATGTGCCGCAAGCCGATCTTCGGTTATCACTTCGTGGCGTTTTCCAGCTTGGCGATTGCGGTGTTCGGCTTCCTGGTTTGGGGCCACCACATGTTTACCAGCAGCCAGTCCATGTATGCCGGGATGGTTTTTTCGCTTATCACTTATGCCGTGGCCATTCCGTCGGCGATCAAAACCTTCAACTGGACGGCCACGATTTATAAAGGCTCGGTTTCGTATGACACGCCGATGATCTATGCGCTGGCCTTTCTGGGCTTGTTCACGGTCGGCGGCATGACTGGGCTGTTCCTGGCGGCGATGGGCTTGGACGTGCATTTGCACGATACTTATTTCGTGGTGGCGCACTTCCATTACGTAATGGTGGGCGGGCAGATCATCGCCTATTTGGGCGGCTTGCATTTCTGGTGGCCGAAAATCACCGGCCGCAAATACCCCGAAATTTGGGGCCGTATTTCAGCGGTCATCGTTTTTATGGGTTTCAACCTAACCTTCTTCCCGCAATTCGTGATGGGCTATCTGGGTATGCCGCGCCGCTATCACGCCTATGCGCCGGAATTCCAGGTGATGCATATTCTGTCGAGCGCGGGCGCTTCGATACTGGCCGTCGGCTTTTTGCTGCCGCTCATATATTTGACTTGGTCAATCAAGTACGGCGAAAAGGCCGGCGACAATCCGTGGGGCGCGTGCGGGCTGGAATGGGAGACTTCTTCGCCGCCGCCGCCTGAGAACTTTACCTACACGCCGGTGATCGAACACGAAGCGTATTCATTCGAGCACGTCAAAGCGATCAAGGAAGCTGGGAATAAAGTTACTATTTCGGCGTGACTATCGTAGGACAGACTTTAGTCTGTCTTAGCAGGCGGACAGACTAAAGTCTGTCCTACCTTCGCACAGGAGAATTACCTTGTCAGAACACGCAGCACACGTACCCGGACTGCAACATCATTTCGCCACGATGGAGCAGCAGAAAGAGGCGGGCACCATTGGGATGTGGGTCTTCCTGCTGACCGAACTCATGTTTTTCGGCGGCCTGTTTTTGGCCTATGCCATCTTTCGCGCGACCTACCCGGAAGGGTTTCTGTTTGGCAGCCATTTGCTCAACGTGCCGTTGGGCGGCACGAATACGGTCGTGCTGATCGTCAGCAGTTTGACGATGGCGATGGCGGTCTATAATTCGCAGACGGGTAACAAAAAGTGGTTGATCATCTTTTTGGTGCTGACGCTGATCCTGGGCCTCGCCTTTCTGGGGATCAAATACGTCGAGTACAGCGCCAAGTTCCAAGATCATCTCTTTCCGGCGTTGACCTGGTACAACCCGCCCACCGAAGGGGCTCATGCCGTCCCGCTGGAATTGCAGCAGCAAGTGCGCGTCTTTTTGTGGATTTACTTTTTGATGACCGGGCTGCACGCGGTGCACATGATTGTGGGCGCGGGCATTCTGATTACTTTGATCTGGCTGGCGTACAAAGGGCGTTTCACCAAGGAATACAATGCGCCGGTCGAAATCAGCGGCTTGTATTGGCACTTCGTGGACATCGTCTGGATTTTCCTGTTCCCGCTGCTTTATCTGACGGGTTTTCACGTGGTCGTGGGACATTAATCAACTAGGGTTGGCAGAATGCATATGGCAGATCATTCATCCGCACATTCATCGGAACCTCATCTGGTTCCACTCAAATACTACTTTGGCGTGTTTGGGTTGTTGATGGTACTGACCGCGCTGACGGTCTTTGTGGCGCAATTCGACCTGGAGAAAATCTGGGGGCCGCTCAACATCGTTGTGGCGATGACCATTGCCGTCATCAAAGCCACCGCCGTCGTCATGATCTTCATGCACGTGCGCTGGAGTTCCAAGCTGACGCAACTCATCATCATTTCAGGCATTTTCTGGCTGGTGATTTTGCTGGTGCTGACTTACACCGACTATGCGGTGCGCATCAAGCACGGCTGGCCGACGCCGCTGGGACAGGTGGGAAAGACGGCGCAGCAGCATTAAGCCGCGCCTGCATATTGAAGGAAAAGCCCGCCGGTTGATTCAATCGGCGGGCTTTGCTATTTGGCGGCAAGGCAAAGACAGGTAGCGCATGCCGCCAAGAAAAAACCGGAAATAACTCCGTCCGTCAGGGCGGGGATGCCTGAGCGGACAGACTAACTGCGAGCAGCGCAACGGGGCACCAGTTACATGGAAGCCGTTGCAGCTCGAGCAATCTGCCGTCCGCGTCGCCCTGACGGGCGGCGTCATTTCCGGTGGAAAGAAAGTGAATTGTGATGGGGGATTGACGAAACGCATCTTCGGCCAGCCGCCTGGAATTGTCAACGCCTGAAACGGCCCGCGCGGCCAGGCGAAGAAGTGACTTGTCTTCGCAAACTTTTTTGCTAGACTGCGCGCGCTCGCCTGCACGGGCTGCCTGCTCGTCGCGCAATTTCGATTTGTTATAAGGAATGGTGACGGAGATGAAACAAACAACCCACCTCGAACTCTCGCCTGCAATGAAACGCTACCTGCTGCTCTTTGCGGTTTTCACGGCTTTGCTGTCGGTCAAACGCGTCATCACTTCGGTGACGACACTCTGGATTTACAAGAAAGACATCCTCTCCGGTTATTTGCTCGCCAAGGCAATGGTGTCAGGCGTCAATCCTTATTTGCCGCTGAACGAGTTGGCCAACGTCTGGCTGCCCGCACATAACATCACCGATTTGAATCATCCGACGCCGCACCCGTTTGCGATTGGCTGGCTTTGCCTGCCGCTGGCCTGGCTGTCATACGAAGCGGCGGCGCGCGTCTGGCTGTTGTTCGAGTTGTGTTGTTTGGGCGCGGCGGTCGCGCTGTTCTTTCGCGCCCTTGACCTGAAATTCCAAGGGCGGCAGTGGGCGCTGGCCTGTTTTCTGGCGCTCGGCTGGGTGCCGGTGCTGGATGATTTATGGCTGGGCCAATTCAGCCTCTGCCTGCTGGCGCTGTTTCTGGGCGCCTGGGTTTTGTTACGCGAGAATAAAGATGGGCGGGGCGGCTTGTTACTAGGCGTGCTGATGACGTTGAAACTAACCGGCTGGCCGATTGTGTTATTCCTGTTACTGCGTCGTCGTTGGCGCGCGGCGTTTGCGGCAGGCGCGTGCTTCGCCGGACTGCACTTGGCCGCCATCAGCGTGCATGGCTGGGCGCTGGTGCGCGATTATTATTTGAAGATTGGGCCGCAACTGAGCGCGCATTACCGACCGCACGATGCCAACTTCTCGGCCTGGACGATTGGCACGCGCTTGTTTACCGAAGCGGGCTTTAACTTTGCCTTGACGCCGTTGTGGCATGCGCCGCTGTTGGCGCAGTTCGTCAACGTGCTCTTGCCGGTATTGTTGCTCGCGCTGGCGCTCTGGCTGGCCTGGCGGTTGGAAACGCAGGCGCGCAATTTCGATGCGGCGTTTGCCTTACTGCTGGGTGCCGGCTGTGTATTGAATCCGATTGCCTGGACGCATTACCTGATCTTGACCGCGCCCGCGCTGGCCTTGCTGGTGCGCCGCTTGCACGAATGGCATTGGCCGCGCTGGCTGACCTACCAAACGTTGCTGCTGGTTTGGCCGCTGTTGCTGGCGCAATTGACATTCGTGGCGTTGGCGCTGCGCTTTGCCAGCGGCGTGAATGCGGCGGGCCTGCCCGTTGTCGGTGTGTTGCCGGGTTTGCTGACGTTGATTCCGCTGGCGGCGTTGCTGGGATTGCTGTGGTGGTTGGCCCGCTTGCATTTGCAGCCGCGTCCGGCCGCAGCGTTGGGTTGGGTGGAAAGCGCCGCGCCAGAAAATGCCGCCTTCAGGGTGATTAACGAATCAAGCAGGGCTGAAGCCGGTACTCTGAACGCCTGCGAACGGCTATTCGAGTTGGATTTAGCAGGCACGCTAAACAGGTGTTTCTGCTTTACGGCTAGCGGTTGGCAAACCACACCACATAATCCCGCAGCGGCTGGTAATTGGCCGAACGCTTAGCGGTCGCTTCCAGATCGCAGAGCGGCAAGACACACTTCTCGCGGCCGTGGCGGGCGTTCACGAGCACGCCGTAAAGATCATCCGCTTCGCAGATGCCCGTAAGCTGCACACGATCACCGACACGCACGACTCTGTAATGGTCGCCTTCCATGATTTCGGCCTCGAAGGGGAACTTCAGCTTCTGCTCCAAGTGCGCTTCCCAAGCTTCGACTAAAGCCATTTCGTCATCCCGGTCAATGCCGTTCAACACGGTTTGAATGCGCAGGCCCTCTTTTCCTAGGTGCAGCCAGTCGGTTTGAGTTTCCAGTTCGTCCAGCGCGTCTTCGACATCTTCTTCGGTGTCGCGGGCGGTGGCTGGTTCGACCTCGGCGGGCGCAAGATACATGGTGCGCCAGTCCCAGCCCTCGTCTTCGCTGCGCGCCAACAGCGCGTGGGGCATCTGTTTGAGAGTGAGGCTGTCCCAGGCGATGCCGACGGTCTGGCTGCCGTCAACGTCTTTGCCGAACTCGCTGACGCGGCCTTGCCAGCCGCCGAGGTCGCCGCCGGTGTCGGGGTCTTTGACGCCGTGTTTGACGGCGACCGAGTCGCCGATTTTCAAATCAGAAGGGGATTTCATCGTCATATTGCTCCGGGGTTGTCGTTTCAGCGGGAGCGGGTTTGGCGCGTTCAAGTTTGCGCGCCTTGCGCTCCTGCTTTTTGCGTTGCTCCTGCTTCAAACGGTCTTCGATGGAGCGCACTTGGTCGGGCGCGCGTTTGCCGAAGTGTTTGAAGTAAAGTTCTTCGATGTATGCGGGCAACGGCAGCTTCCACGGCTCCTGCCGGTGATTGGCCAGGCTGCCGAACTTTTTGGGATTAAGGCCCAGTTCGCGCGCCATCTGCACCTGCGCGTGCGAGAGGCGGTACCGCTGGCGCGCGTCGAGCCAAACTTGCAGCTTGTCGGGGGCTTTCGCTTTTGCCATTGGTCGTTCTCAGCGTTGGCGCGCCAGTTTGCGCACGCGGTCGCGCTGATAAGCCTCGATGCGCAAGCGCATGGGATGGTCGGGGTGGATGCGCAGGTGCGTCAGTGAGACCAGCGCAACCTGCTTACTGTCGGCGTCCCCCAGCGCGCAAAGGATGCCGCCCATCTCACCGGAATCGAGCAGTGAGGTGACTTGCACTTCTTCGCCCGGGGACAGGTCTTTAATCTTTTCGCGCAACGACAGGCTTAATTCGGGTGTGAGATAAACCGGCAGCGGCAAGTGCGGCTGCAGTTCCCTGATGAGTTGCGGCGCGCTGGGCGCTTTGATGCGAATGCGCATTGGGACGGCTCCTTTTGAATGAATGGGCGGGCGGTTGCCGCGCACGCACAACATAGCCCAGCTTGCCCTAACGCGCAAAAAGCTACAGCGCTGTTGCCGCCTCAGCCGCTCTCAGCGATAATCCCCGCCAATCAAAGGAGACCGCACCATGCCTACATCCAATCATTCGCCTTTTCCCAAACTGCTGCTATGCCTGCTGGCGGCCTGCGCCGGGCTGAACGCAAGTTGCGCCACGCGCGAGGTCGTCGCCGAAGCCGACCGTAACAAAACCAAAGTCGGCATCGTCTATGACATCGGCGGCAAGGACGACCGCTCGTTCAATGCGGCGGCTTATCAAGGAATGCTGCGCGCCAAAAAAGATTTGCCGATTGTCTTGCGCGATGTAGAGCCGGGCGATCCGACTTCGATTGAACCGGCGATTCGGGCCTTTGCGCAATACGGCTACCACCTGATCACGGGCGTGGGTTTCGCGCAGGGGCCGATTCTGGAAGCGGTAGCCAAGGATTATCCGCAATTGCATTTCGTCATCATTGATTCGGTCGTGAATGCGCCCAACGTGGCGAGCCTGCTTTTCAAAGAGCACGAAGGTTCGTTCCTGGTCGGGATGATCGCGGCGGCGACCAATAAAACCGGACGCATCGGCTTTGTCGGCGGGATGGATATTCCGCTGATCCGCAAGTTTGCCAAGGGCTACGAAGAGGGCGCGCAGTACGTCAATCCGCAAATCAAGGTCGTGCAGAATTACGTCGGCATCACCGACGCGGCCTGGAACAATCCGGGCAAGGGGCGCGAATTGGCGAACTCGCAATACGAGCAGGGCGCGGATGTGATCTTCGCGGCGGCGGGCAATTCGGGCTTGGGCGTATTCGACGCGGCTGAGAGCTACAAAAAATTCGCCATCGGTGTGGACGCGAATCAGAACTGGGTCAAGCCGGGCTTCGTGCTGACCAGCATGATCAAACGCATTGATAACGCTGTTTACAGCGTAGTGCAGCAGGAAGTCGCGGGCCAATTCAAACCAGGCGTGCACGTGTATGGATTGGACAACGACGGTGTCGGTTATGCGCTGGATGAGTTCAACAAACCGTTGATTCCCCAGAGCGTGATTGAGCGCGTCGAACAGGCGCGCAAAGACATCATCGCGGGCAAGATCAAAGTCACAGATGTGATGGCGGCGAAATAAGGCTCAGGCCGGAAGTGTTTGGCAATTGGCTGGCGCATCAACAGGGAGACCTGCACCCAAGTCACATACTCAATTCTCCATTCTTATGCAGTGAAACCCCGCTTGCTGCATAAGAATGGAGAATGAAGAATTGAGTATGTGACTGCCGCCGGACACCGCCAGCCTCAGACTGATGAGAGGCTTCGTTGCGAAAACTAAATCCATGACCACCAACATCATCGAAATGCGCGGCATCACCAAACGCTTCGGCGCGGTGCTGGCCAACCAAAATATCAACCTCGCCATTCCGGCCAACACCATCCACGCCATCGTGGGCGAAAACGGCGCGGGCAAATCCACGATCATGAAAATCCTGTATGGCTTTTATACCGCCGACGCGGGCGAGATCGTGCTAGACGGCCAGCCGCGCGCGCTGCGCACGCCGCACGACGCCATCGCACTGGGCGTGGGGATGGTGCATCAGCACTTCATGCTGGTGCCGCCGATGACCGTGCTCGAAAACATCGTGCTGGGCGCGGAGCCGGGCAATGCGGCACGCATTGATTTCAAAAAAGCCGAAGCTGAGATCGGCCAACTGGCGCGCACTTTCGGTTTCAACCTGAACCTTAACGCCAAAGTCGAAGACCTCTCGGTCGGCCAGCAACAGCGCATCGAAGTCTTGAAGGCGCTCTATCGCGGCGCGCGCATTTTGATCCTGGACGAACCCACCGCCGTGCTCACGCCGCCAGAGGTCGAAGAGTTTTTCAAAATTCTGCGCGCAATGAGAGAGCAGGGCAAAACGATCATCATAATCACGCACAAGCTGAACGAAGTGCTCGCGTTGAGCGACAACGTCACCGTGATGCGCGACGGCCAGGTCGTCGGCGCACGCCAAACCAGCACGACCGATGCCGCCGAATTGGCGCGGTTGATGGTCGGGCGTGACGTGCTGTTGCGCGTGGAGAAAGCGCCCGCGCAACCCAAAGCCGTCGTGCTCAGCGTCAAACATTTGAAGCTCGGCACGGCGCTCAACGATGTTTCGTTTGAAGTGCGCGCCGGCGAGATCGTCGGCATAGCGGGTGTCGAAGGCAACGGCCAGACTGAATTGATCGAAGTGCTCTCCGGCCTGCAACACGCGGCCAGCGGCAAGCTGACGTTGGCTGGGCAGGAACTCAACAAACTGTCCGCGCGTGCCGGCAAAGAACTGGGTATCGGGCACATTCCCGAAGACCGCCACCGGCGCGGCTTGTTGCTGGATTTCGATCTGGCGGACAACGCGATTCTAGGCACGCATTATCGCGCGCCAGCGGCGAATGCGTTTGGTTTATTGGATGACGATGCGATTGCAGCGAAGGCTGAGCGCTTGATTCGTGATTTCGATGTGCGCCCGCCGAATGCGGCGCTGCCCGCGCGCGCCCTGTCGGGCGGCAATCAGCAAAAGCTGATCATCGGGCGCGAATTCGACCTGCAACCCAAACTGCTGCTGGTCTCGCAACCGACGCGCGGCGTAGACATCGGCGCCATCGAATTCATCCACCGCAAACTGATCGGCCTGCGCGATGCGGGCGCGGCGATCCTGCTGGTCTCGGCGGAATTGGAAGAAGTGCTCTCGCTGTCCGACCGCGTACTGGTGATGTACCAGGGCCGCATCGTCGGCGAAGTTGATCCGCAAAGCGCCGCGCAAGAAGAGATCGGGTTGTTGATGACGGGCGGCAAGCGTAAGTGAGCGTCAGGCGGTACCGCGCGCGTGAGCAAGCGGTTGTTCGAATAACTGCCGCCTAGTTCTCAACTCAGGCTGCCGCTTGCTCACGCGCGCGGT
>JANOWX010000464.1:0-2263 GCA_031418175.1 Acidobacteriota bacterium
CACGCCCGCCCTGCTGCAACGCGCGCTCGACAAAGCCATGGTGCCCGGCGACATCGTTCTTTATCAATTGCTGCATGGTGAATGCGCGCTGCCCGGCGAGTGGGAATACCTGGAACGCTTCAAGCAACTGGACGCCCAGCCCGCGCCCAATGGTGAGGCCGACGAAGCCATCGCGCGTTCGTTGCGGCGGCGTGGATTGATGGCGCTTGATGGGGACGAATGGCGCTTGCGCGTGCCGTTGATGGAGCGGTGGTTGCGTGTGCGTGGATGATGAAACGCCGTTCCTCTTTAACTGGCTAATGACCGGGCCGAGAATGGCACGCTTTGAACGCACCTGCTTATTGCCTTTTCAAACTTCGGCTTTTACACTTCCGCTTCGTTTTCGCACTCCCATTTCAACCGCACGCGCAATATAAAGCCGACCAGCGTGCGGTCAGCGCCAACTCAATTGGATCCTCCCGCTCATATCTTCTAGTCCAGTCACAGGCGACGCGGCATTGCATTGACAGCTTCCCGACCCTCCCCTACGCTCTGCGGCAACGCTACAAAGTTCAATCTTGCACCCATGCTTCACCGGGTGTTGCTGTGTAACTGACTTCCCTTTACCAAGGGAACCTGAACCAGGAGAAACCTATGAGACTCAATGCCCCGACACAGGCGCTGTGGGTGGTCGCTGTCATTCTCGGTGTGCTCGGCTTGCTGGGCCACTTCGCGAGGATTGCCACCGTCTCCGCCTATTCGTTCGAATTGCTGGCGGTCGGTTTTTTGGTGTTGGTGGTTGCTACGCTGTACAAAGGCGCTTAAGTGCGCTGCGGTGATTGGGGCGGCGCGGCTTTATTTCGGCGTGGCGCCCCATCTTGCCTTTTCAAACTTCGGCTTTTACACTCCCGCTTCGTTTTCGCACTCCCATTTCAACTGCAAGCAAGAGGCAAATTCATGAAGATTCACGAGTATCAGGGCAAGGCTTTGCTGAGCCGTTTCGATGTCAAAGTCCCGCGCAGCACCGTTGCCAACACAGTCGCCGAGGCCGAAGCCGCCGCGCAACAACTCGGCCTGCCGGTCGTCGTCAAAGCCCAGATTCACGCGGGCGGACGCGGCAAGGGCGGCGGCGTCAAGCTGGCCCGCACAATGGAAGACGTCAAAACCAGCGCCGGGCAAATCCTGGGCATGACGCTGGTCACGCATCAGACCGGGCCGGAAGGCCGCATCGTCAAGACGCTGCTGATCGAAGAAGGCTTGCGCATCAAGCAGGAGTTTTACCTGGGCATGCTGCTGGATCGCGCTACGTCGAAGCTGGTGTTTATGGCCTCATCGGCGGGCGGGATGGACATCGAAGAGGTCGCGGCGCATACGCCCGAAAAAATCCTGAAGGAATACATTGATCCGGCGGTTGGCATGCAGGCCTTTCAAGCGCGGCGGCTGGCGATTGGCCTGGGCCTCGCGCCGGAACTGATCGGCAAGGCCGCGAAGTTCATGCTGAATCTGTACAACGCCTACGTCGCGCTGGATGCGTCGCTGCTTGAAATCAATCCCTTCTTGTTGACCGAAGAGGGCGAACTTTATGCGCTGGATGCCAAGGTCACTTTCGATGACAACGCGCTCTACCGCCACAAGGAATTCGAGGCGTTGCGCGATTTGAACGAGGAAGCGCCGCTCGAAATTGAGGCGTCGAAATTCGATCTCAACTACATCAAGCTGGACGGCAATATCGCCTGCATGGTCAACGGCGCGGGGCTGGCAATGGCGACGATGGACATCATAAAGTTGGCGGGCGGCGAACCGGCGAACTTCTTGGACGTGGGCGGCGGCGCTTCGCAGGAACGGGTCGAGAATGCGTTTCGCATTCTGCTGGCTGACCCGGCGGTGAAGGCCGTGCTGGTGAATATCTTCGGCGGCATCGTGCGTTGCGATATGGTCGCGCGCGGCGTAATCGCCGCAGCCCGCAATCTGGGCGTGCAAGTGCCCATCGTCGTGCGGCTGGAAGGCACCAACGTCGAAGAAGGCCAGCGCGTGTTGCAGGAATCCGGGATGAATTTTCTGGTCGCCAAGGGTATGCAGGATGCGGCGCAAAAGGCCGTGGCAGCGGCGGGCAAATAAGTCCACAGGACTCATTCGTGCCTGCGCTAAAGAGCATGGAGTTGAGGCTTCGGCCTGTGTTTGTGATTTTCCAAACACGCTGTAGCCGGAACTCCAAGGGCGTTAGCGCAGGCACGAATGAGTCCTGTGGGCTTATTTGCCCCCCCCTGCCACGGCCGTTTGCGCC
>JANOWX010000465.1:0-3991 GCA_031418175.1 Acidobacteriota bacterium
CGGAAAGCGGATTGATGCTGCGGCCCATTTCGGGCAGGACGATCAGACGAGTAGTGGCGCGCGCGCGGCTGAGCAACTCGCCTTCGCGCCCGTGATCAACGCCGCTCAGCAGGGTCACTTCGTATGCGGGCAAACGATCCAAGCCTTCGACCGACAACAAGGTGTTTTCCTGGGCGCCGCCGACGATCATGCGCGTGATGATGTGCAAAACTCTGAGGGGCTGGGCCTGGGTCATAAATAATAGCTTTCGAGAAAAGAAAGTTCACCACCAAGAAACGAAGAGGGCGAAGGAGGCGATAGAAGCGTGATCATTTCAGTTCCGCCCTTCCGTTCTCCGCTTCGTGTTCTTCGTTTCTGCGTGGTTTCATTTTCTTGAGGTCTAAAGAACTCCGCGTTATTTCAAATGAGCGACGACAATATAGTCACGGTCGAAATTGATCAGTTCGTAATTCGTCACGCCCGCGTCGGCCATAATTTTTCGGATGCTGCTTTCGGTGTACAGAAAAAGCGGGCAACCGCTCAGCAAAAACCGCACGCGGCGAATCGGGATGCGCCACTCCCAGCGTTTCGGGAAGCTCATGACCATCGTCTCGCGGGTGATTTGCCGCATCTCACTGACGATGTGCGCGGGGTCGGCGATGTAATCAAAAAAACCAATCGCCGTGCTCACGTCAAAATACTCATCACTGACTGCCTCAGGGAAAAACCCCGTGCGGAATTCACAGTGGCTTGACACGCCCAAACGCGCGGCGTGCCGGCGCGCAAGTTCGATCATGCTTTCGGCAAAATCTACGCCAAGCACACGAGCCGCGCCGCGTTGCGCATACATAAAACAAAAGCGCCCCGAACCGCAGCCCACATCCACCACACGCTTGCCAGCCAAGGGATCGAGCACTTGCTGCGCCAATGCGAGCCGCCGTTTGACCACGCCGCGCCAGACGTTGTCCACCCAACGCGCAAACGCGCTTTTCTGCTCTTCGGCTTCATAGATCGCGTCGAAGCGTTGCGCGTCAGCGTGGAAATGCGCGCGTACTTTTTGCCCGACAGTTTCAACGGACATTGAGAACCTCCTTCATCGAATCGAATTTGAAATCGCGCACGAGCCGGCGCAAGCGCCGCTCAGTCGCCACGAGATTGAAATAATGCGTCAGCGCAATGCGCCGGGGCACCGGGATGCGCGGATGCTCCGGATCAATTTCCCAAGGGTGAAAATAAAAGACAAACGGATGGCCCGCGCGATTGAGCGCCCGCAAGGCCGTGCGCGTAAACAGGTAAGGATAAATGCGGAAGTAAGCGCCGCCGGCGACGGGCAGGTTTTGACCGAACAGTTGCCAAGTCGAGATGGGAAATTCGGTCAGCGACTGGCCCCCCGCCGTGATTTGATGCGGCCAACGCGGTGCATCGGGAATGCCGTAACGGTAATTGACGACGGGGAAAATGCTCGAATCATAGCGAACTCCCAACTCGCCCAAAATTTCCAACGCCCACCACGACGCTTTGGTGATCGAAAAGAAGGGCGCGCGGTGCCCTAAAACACGCGCGCCCGTCGTATCTTCCAAAAACTTGATCGCCCGCTCTAACTCGGCGCGAAAAACGTGCGGTTCCTGCTGATAAATCAGCGCGTGCGAATAGCCATGCGTGGCGATCTCGTGCCCGGCGGCGGCAATCTTTTTGATCAGGGCCGGGTGCTGTTCAGCCACGTAGCCTAGAATGAAAAAGGTCGCCCTCACGTTGGTCTCAGCGAAAAGTTGCAGGAGCTTTTGGCCCGCCTGTTCGATGCGGTCTTCGTATGCGGCCCAGTCTGTGTAAGGGATTTCGAGGCCCTGGTACCAGTCCTCAAAATCAATCGTCATCGCATTGGTGATCGGCTTTGCACTCATACTTATCGTTCACTCGCGGCCAGGGTTTTGCCTGCGTTCAAGGTGGCGCGCACCGGCGCCACGTCCACTAATTCGCGGTGCCAAAGTTCGAGCATCAACAAACTCCACAGCGGAAAGGTGTGGTCGCCGCGCCGTTCCAGATGCTCGTTGAGTAGGCGCTCGACCGTTTGCGGCTTGAAATAATTGCGCGCCACCGCTTCCGGCGCGAGCAAGGCGTCACGCAACAACTCCCGCAACTGCCCGCGAAACCATTGGCCCACCGGCACACCAAACCCCGCCTTGCGCCGATTGACGTTGGCGGGCGGCAGCAAATCAGTGAAGGCCGTCTTGAGCAAATGCTTCAAATTGCGCCCGCGCAATTTCATGTCCGCTGGCAGTTGCGCGGCGAATTCCATCACCTCCTGATCCAACAGCGGCGAGCGCGCTTCCAGGCTATTCGCCATCGTCGCGATGTCCACCTTGACCAAGAGATCGAAGGGCAAATAGCCCTGCACGTCTGCCGCCAGCGCCGCGTCCACGGGATCACCCGGCGGATAGTTGCGGCAAAACTCCTCGATCAATTCAGGCAACCACGTGCCGCGCCGCACGCCGTTCAATTGGGCCGCGAAATCGGCGCTATACAGCGACTGTTTGTCCGCTTCGCTAAAGTAACTCAGCCAGTGCGCATAACGCTGTGGCATGGGCTGCGCCAGCACCAACAGGAAGCGCCGCAAATTCCGCAGCCGATTCTTTGGGTCAATGGAATCAGGCAACAGGCGTCCCATTGTTTGCGCCGCCAAAACGGCCCCTGGCAGCAGGCGCAAGCGTTCGGCCAGCCGGTTGCCCAAGTAGCGCTCATAGCCCGCAAAACTCTCGTCGCCCCCGTCGCCATTGAGCGCCACCGTCACGTGCTGGCGCGTCATTTGCGCGACGTAAAAGGTCGGCACGCACGATGAATCGGCGTAAGGCTCGCCGTAATGCCGCACCAGTTTGGGCAAGATGCTCAGCGCGTCGGCCTCGACAACGAATTCGTGATGCTCGGTCTGCCACAAATTAGCGATACGCCGCGCATGCTCGAGTTCGTTATAAGCCGCCTCTTTGAAGCCAATCGAAAACGTCTTGACCGGCTGGGTTGAATGTTGCGCCATCAGGCCGACGACAATGCTCGAATCAATCCCGCCGGATAAAAAGGCGCCGATGGGCACATCCGAAATCATGCGCAGGCGCACTGCCTCGGTCAGCTTCGCGCGCAGCGCCGCGCAGGCTTCAGCCTCGCTCAGCTTCAGCTTCGGTTCATAGGACAATGACCAATACCGTTCGACCTTCGGCACGGGCAGAGCCGCCGCCAAATCGAGCATCAGGAAATGCGCGGGCGGCAGTTTGAAGACGTTACGAAACCCAGTGTGCGGCGCGGGCACATAACCGTAAGAGAGGTAGGCGTCCAAGGCTTCCGGCAAAACCTCTCGCGGTACTTCAGCATGCGCCAACAAGCCTTGTAACTCGGACGCGAAAAAGAAACGCGAGCCGGCCTGCGTATAGAACAAGGGCTTTTTGCCCACCCGGTCGCGCGCCACAAACAGCCGCCGCTGCCGCCGATCCCAAATCGCAAAGGCGAACATCCCGCGCAGCTTCTGCAAACACGCCACGCCCCACTGTTCATAGGCATGCAGGATCGTTTCGGTGTCAGTGCGCGTGCGGAAGCGATAGCCGAGCGCTGCCAATTCAGCACGTAGTGATTGGAAGTTGTAGATTTCGCCGTTGTAGGTGATTTGAACGCTGCCATCGTCATTGGCCATGGGCTGACGTCCGGCCTCTGACAGATCAATGATTGACAGCCGCCGGTGGCCCAAGGCGCAATACTCATCGGCCCAGACGCCCGCCGCGTCAGGCCCGCGATGCTGTTGCGCGTCAATCATGGGCTGTACGTGCAACCCGCTCAGGCCGCCTGTTTTGCTAACTATCCCGGCAATCCCACACATAGTTTCTGTTTACGCTTACGCCGGCCTGAGCCATTGCTTGCTTAGGAATGAATTGGGAAATTACTCTGCCAAACCAACCACGGGGAGCACTGGGGTCACGGGGAAAACCAACACAGGCTGCTTGATTTTCCCTGTGTGCCCCGTGTCCCCCGT
>JANOWX010000466.1:0-2301 GCA_031418175.1 Acidobacteriota bacterium
GCGCCGAATCTGCCTTATAAATTTTGCCCGCAAAAAAAATCGCGGGCCCCCCACCATTTTTCACCGGCTCCCCGCCCCCCCCGCCTGTGACGATGCCTGTGACGATCAATGCGGCATGTTTAGCGCGCTTTGGCGACCGGCGCATCACCGGCTTGCCCTTGCGGCTGCGCCATCACGCTGCCATCGGCGCTACAGCGGATGTACCAGGTTTGATCGCTCGCGCGCCAGACGGCCACATCCGCCTGTCCATCGCCGTCGTAATCGCCCGGCGCGGCTTGATCGAAGTACGGCGCATAATTCGCGCCCCACTCAACCGCGCTGTAGCTGTTGCTCGCGCTTTGCCAGACGTACCACATGCCACTGCGCCAGACCGCGCAGTCGGTCTTGCCGTCGCCATCGTAATCCGCCGCCACCGGCACGTCGCTGCCGAGGCCCCAGGCTTTGACGCTGACTTGCCCATCGCTGCTACGTTTGACGTACCAAGTCCCGGTGGCGCGGCGGAACACAGCCACATCCGTCTTGCCATCGCCATCGTAATCGCCCGGCACGGCCACATCGTTGTAAGGCGCATACGCCGCGCCCCAAGCCACGCTCTCAACCGCCCCGTCGCTGCTGCGCACAATGTACCAATTGCCTTCGGAGCCACGCCAAACCGCGATGTCCGTTTTGCCATCGCCGTCGTAATCGCCGGGCACGGGCACATCCGTCGCCAGGCCCCAGGCTTTGGTCAACACGCCGCCGTCGCTGCTGCGCTTGATACGCCAGGTTCCATCGGCCAGGCGAAAGACCGCCAAGTCCGTCTGGCCGTCGCCGTCATAATCGCCCAACAACGGAACATCGCCCGCCGCGCCCCAGCTTTGCGTTTGCGCCTGCCGGTTCGCACTGTTGACGATGCGCCACGCGCCGTTGTTCGACCAGAGCGCGAAATCGCTCTGGCCGTCACCATCGTAATCGGCCTGCTGTGCTAGGGGTGCGAAGCCGATCCCGATCAAGATCGTGTAGTCCTTCGACTGCATGCAGCCATTGGCATTGGTCGCCTTGATCGTGAAGTTGTACGTCCCCACCGTGGTCGGATAACCAAAGAGCAAGGCTGCCCCGCTGAAGAAAGTCACGCCTGGAGGAGGCGCGCCGCTGGTGAGGGCGTAGGTGTAGCTGCCCGCTGGCGAAGCGTTGACCGACTGGTTGTAAAGCACGCCAACCGAGCCTGACGACTGGATATTCGGCAGAGTGATCGGACATCCGATGACGATGGTGTATACCTTCGTCGCCGCGCACCCGCCCGCCTGCGCCTTGAGGGTGAAGGTGTATGCGCCGGTTTGATTGGTGATCCCAGTGATCTGACCCGTCTGCGCATTCAGCGTGAAGCCCAGCGGCAACTGCCCGATCAGAATGCTGAACGCGTAATTGCCTGCCGGACTGATGCTGATCGTCTGGTTGTAGTTCGTGCCCACCGTCCCGTTCGGCAACGTGCCCGGACTGAAGCTCAGCGCGCCGCAACTCACCGGCACGACATACAACCGCGTGCCTATGCAGCCGCCCGTCCCCGTCGCCTTGAGCGTGAAGACGAACGAGCCGCCTTGCGTAGGCGTGCCCGTCAGTGCGCCGCCGCTGCTCAAGCTCAGGCCCGGCGGCAGCGCGCCGCTCGACACGCTGAATGCATACGGCGCAGTGCCGCCCGTCGCCGTGATGGTCTGGCTCGGATACGCCGTGCCGATTGTGCCGCTGGGCAACGTGGTGGGGGTCAACGTGATCGTCGTGCAGGTGCCGGTGATCAGGATTTGGTAGCTTTGCGTGCCCGTACACGTTCCGCCCCAACCAGTCGCCGTGACGACGAAAGTGTAATTGCCACCCGCGCTCGGCGTGCCGCTCAAGCTGCCATTGCTGTTGAGCGTCAAGCCGGGTGGCAGCGGGTTGCCCGTCACGGCAAAGGTGTAATTGCCGCCCGCTGGCGTTGCCGTCAGCATTTGGCTGTATGCCGTGCCCTGCACGCCATTCGGCAGTGTCGCCGGACTCAAGCTGATTGCCGGGCAGCCGACCGTCACCGTGTAGGTACGATTGCCGCCGCAATTGCTCGGCCCAATCGTCAAGCCCGTATCGGTCACGTCAATCGTGAAGGTGAATGCGCCCAACGTTGTCGGCGTGCCGCTGATGAGATTGCCCGCCAGCGTCAAGCCCGGCGGCAACGAACTGCCCGCGTGCAGCGCAAAGGTGTACGGCCCCACGCCGCCTGAACCGGTCAGCGTCTGGCTGTAAAACACGCCCGCTAGCGGATTGGACAGCGTGGCGGGCGCGATGATCTTC
>JANOWX010000467.1:0-1806 GCA_031418175.1 Acidobacteriota bacterium
TTTAGAGGGCTTACCGCAAATAAAGGACTTACGGCATTGCCTACGAGTTGATTTACTGAAATTCAAAAAATGCCGACGTTTATAGCAAAGGGCTTACGGGTTTGGCCTTCGCGGTTTTTCGAAAATGGACAAAGTCGAGTCATAAAGGCACAAGTAATGCCCAAGATTTATCTCGACACAAATTTGGTCAGCTACTTGGTGGCGCGCCGCAGCCGTGATTTGATTATGGCGGCGCGGCAACAGATAACAATTGATTGGTGGGAGAATGAGCGCGGCAAGTACGAGTTGTTCATCTCCGAAATGGTTCTGCGTGAGGCGCGCCTGGGCGATCCGGGCGAAATCGTCAAACGGTTGGCGGCGCTTGATGGCTTGCCGCAGCTCGACTTGACAGACGAAGTTGCCAGGTTGGCAGATCAATTGCTTGCCAAAGGCATCTTGCCTCCAAAAGCCGCGCGCGATGCTGTACACATTGCGGCGGCAACGGTTCATCGCATGGATTACCTGTTGACCTGGAACTTCAAACACATCGCCAATGCGCACGTGCGCAAAATGGCTGACCGCCTGTTTCGGCAGGCAGGCTATGAAATCCCGCTGATCTGTACGCCCGAAGAATTGGAGGAAACGTTATGACGCACGACCCGATCATCGAAGAGTTACACCAAGTCCGCGAGCAACTTGCCAAAGAATTCAACTACGACGTATTCGCCATCGTCGCCGATGCGCGGGCACAACAGGCGCAAACCGGCCATCCCGTCGTGTCGTTCGCACAACCGCCGATGGCGCGCGTGACGCCCGCCCTCGGTGAGAGTGAACAAGAACGCCAAGCCGCTTAAAGCGCGGATTGCCTTGGAGGGCGACAGAATGACCGACGATCCGATTATCGAAGAGCTTCATCAGATTCGCGCAGAGTTTGCGGCCCGCTTCAATTATGACATCAACGCGATGGTCGAATACTTGCGCGCCCGGCAAACGCAAGAAGGCCATCCCGTGGTTTCGTTCGCACAACCGCCAAACGCCCCAGCGGAGCCTGTCGTTACCGAAGCGAATATTGGATCGGGTTGATCCATTGCTCTTACGCCGCATTCGTGTGAGCGAGGCGGCGCAAGCGGGTGACGCCACTTCCGGGTGCTGCGCGGGGGTTCGTGGAACAATAATGAAGCGAACGTCCGCTCCGCCAATCGTAATAGGAACGAACCCGGCGACCGCAACAACAATAGCGGTGTGCGTGTTGTGGTGTCTGCGAGTACTCCTCACGGCCAGAGTCGTTGCAAGCGATTGCCGCGAGCGTGCACGAGGAATCCAGTGCAGCTTCTATGCAAGAAGGGCGGCGAAGCGGGTGACTGCTTCCAAAAATCAACCGGGGCCGCGTTGGCTGGTAGCTTCTACGCAAGTGGAAGGCGAACGTCAGCGCGGCTCCATTGAGTGCGTGCCCTGAAATCGGCCGCGAAGGCAGGATGATGCCGAAGATTTACCTCGAAACCAGCTTTATCAGCTCATCGCGGCCAAACGACGATGTAGCTGCGTTTGAAAGGCGTCACGCCGCCGCCTGAGCCGTAAGCGTCCTGGGTACGCACGCTTCGTGAGCGGGCCGGCATGCCGCAGGGAATCCTTTCAGCATCAGTCGGTCTATGGCCGTGTCTGCGCATAGGCCGTTTCCAACATCGTCGCCGTGCGGCCCAACGTCGCATCGCGCAACACCCACCAGAGGATGCGCGGATTGCGGCGCGCTTGCGACAGGCAATACGGCGCCCAGGCCGCGCCATACGGCACATACATCCGCACCGGCACACCAGCGGCGCGGGCGAC
>JANOWX010000468.1:0-5854 GCA_031418175.1 Acidobacteriota bacterium
CTGCTGCTGTTCGTCGCCGATGGCGAACTGCTCGCGCAACTCGATCTGCGGCACGACAACAGCGCCAGCTTCGCCCTGCCCGGCCACGCCGAATTCATCGAAGTGCGCACCCGCGATGCGCAAGGCGAATTGCTGCTCGCGACGCACGCCGTGCTCTATGTGCTCTATGACGCTGAAGACCGGCCACAAACGCAACGCGCCGCCATCACGTTGGAGGGCGGACAGCGTCTCGCATTCGAGCTTACGCCCGCGCCAGCAGGCGCGACGGTGACGGTTGAATACAAAGAAACCAATCCGGCGCGCGCGTTGCGGCATTGGTTGCAACGGCACAATGCGCCTGCCGCATTGCTCGGCCCAATTTGGCAACCGGCGTTGGGCCTCGTGTTATTGGCCCTGCTCACGGGCGGCCTCGCGTGGTTGCTGTTCAACAAACCAACCACGCCAGAGCAAACCATCGTCAAGACGGCTTCGCCCACACCCGCGCCGCGAGTCACGCCAACCGCCGCGCCCACGGCGTCAGCGACACCCGCGCCGCAAGTCTCGCCGGTTGCCAAGCCCACACCGCGCCCGACCGCGCAACCTTACCCGAATGACGACGTGCTGGTCGAAATCATTCCGCCAAGCGCGGCTGACGAGACCTCCACGCGCAGCGAACGCGAGAACGCCGCCAGTCTGCGCGAGGCCCGCCACATCGTTCTGCAAATCAGCGGCGGGCCTGAAAAGTTACGCAACCAGGTGAGCGCCCAATTGCGCGCCGCCTTGCCTGCCGCCCTGCCCGCGACGCTCACGCTGACCGACAACCCTGACGCCGCCGACCTCGCATTGAAAATCAAAGTCCGCCCGCTGCGCGCCAGCCGCACCAGCCCGCGCTTCGCCCTCGAAGTGCGCATCGTGAACGCCGCGCGCCAGGTCATCTGGCCGTTGACACCCGGCGTGGGCGGGCGTAAATACTCAGGCCCCACAGAAACAACCAGCGCCAGACTCATTAGCGATTTGGCTGCTGATCTGCGGCGTTAGGAACGCAAAGGAACCGCTTTGCCGAAACTGTTTGAATATCTGGGCATCACCGTCTGGTTCTACTCGGACGAACACGAGCCGATACACGTGCACGGAAGATATCAAGGCGCTGAGAACCGGGCCGAAATTCTCGTGGCGAACGGCCAGGCCGTGGACGTGCGCATCACGAAATCAGGCCACAAACGTGAACTGCCCCCAGCCCAGCAAGCCGATTTTGAAACGCTCGTCCGGCACTATGCCGCCGAGATTGTGCAGGCCTGGCCAAGCCTGGATTGATTATTTTGTCTGGCACCGGGACGTGAAGGCCCGCCAGATTACGCGCCAGATTACGCGCCAGATTACACGGAGGATCAAATGAGCACGGTTGATACAATGGTTGACATAGCAGTCATCGAGGTGAGCGCCGCCGAATATCTGGAAGGGTATCGCTTGCGGCTACGGTTCAATGACGGGGCGGTGCGCGCCGTGGATTTCGAGCCTTTCCTTGCGGCCGCTCGTAATCCGATGAATACCAAATATCGTGACTTGGCGCTGTTTCGCCGCTTCGAGATCAGCGACGGCGACTTGCAGTGGAACGATTACGAAATGTGTTTTCCGGCCGAGCGGCTGTACGCGGGAGAGATCAATGTCGGACGCGGGTGAATGAGGCAAATCGCTTGGCGGGCCTGGGCATCAGCCACTGGTCGTGCGCTCAGCCCGCACCACGCCCTCAAACTGCGCAGCGTGAACGCCACGCGCCAGGTCGTCTGGCCGTTGACACCCGGCACCGGCGGGCGTAAATACTCAGGCCCCACAACAACCACCAGCGCCGCATTCATTCGTGAATTGGCTGCTGATCTGCGGCGTCAGCGGTAAGCGCCGATACATTGCTCGAAACAACGTCATCCCGGAGGAACGCTATGCTTGGCCGTCTGCGTTATCCCAGTTCTTTTTCGCGCCTGCGTTTGCTGCTTGGCTGCGGCTTGCTCACAGCCCTCACATTCGCTTGGCCGACAAGTGCGCACCTGCGACACTCCGCGCCAAAGCCGCAAGACAGCCTTACGCTCGAACCGGGCCAGCCCATTGAACAGGAGTTGAAGGGCGGCGAAACGCACCGTTACGCAGTCGCGCTAGCTGCGGCGCAATACTTCCGCATCTGCCTTGAAAGCAGCACGGTAAGTCTCAAACTCTTTGCGCCGGACGATCGGCTACTCAGCCATAAAAGCGGCGACCATCTTTTCGTGAATCAGAGTCGCATTGAGCAAATTGCCGAAAGCAGCGGAATCTACCGGCTGGAACTCAACCAAATCTCGCCCCGGGTTGACGGATATTTTGTCCTCGGATTGGAAGAAGTTCGCCTGCAATTACCAGCCGACGTACTACGACTCAAAGCACGTAACCTCATGGATGAAGTAGAAGCCTTGAACCCACTAGCGCAACCGCAGCAAATCAGCCAACAGAGTCAATCGAAGCTCACCACTGCACTGAGCTATTGGCGCGCAAGCAACGACAGGTTGGGTGAGGCTGACGGTGAATACCTGATTGGGGCGATTGACTGGCAAAGCGGCGAGCATCAGGAAGCGGCCTCTCATTTGCTGACTGCACTTACCCTTTATCGTCAAATCGGTGCGCGCCAAGAGCAAGCCAGTGTCCTCTACGACCTGGGACGCCTTTATCGTAAGACTAATGAATTGTCGAAGGCCTTTGACCACTTTCGACAAGCGCTGGAATTACGCCGTCAACTCAACCGAACACACACCATCGCTGATACCTTATTAACTATGGGAAGACTCCATCAGCATGTGGGTGAATTGACCGTGGCGCTTGAGTTGTACCACGAGGCGGCCCAACTTTTACGCGCAGGAACACACCGCCGATCACTCGCCACGGCGTTGGAAAATTTGGGCGAGATATATCTAGCGCTGGGCGAACCCCGCCGTGGACTCGATTATTACCAGGAGGCCATTGACCTGCGCGTGAGCGCCGGCAGTGGAAAAGGTCAGGCAGTGGCCTTAATCGAAATCGGCAAAGCTTATTTCCAGCTTGAAGATTATCAACGCGCGCGTGACCAGTTGGAGCAGGCAGTCGCGCTGCTTCAAGAACAAGGTAATACGTTCAACCAAGTCAATGCGCTCATCTGGCTGGGGCGTACTTATTTGGCCTTGCAAGAACCTCGTCAAGCACTCACGGCGCTGCACCGGGCCGAAACTGCGAACAACTTCCGGCCACATCAACCCTATGATATGGCCGCAGCTTTTAATTACCGCTGCGAAGCGCATCTCCGCCTCAGCGAGTTTGAATTAGCCCGCGCGGCCTGCCTGCAATCGCTGTCTTTGAGTGAACAGGCCGCCTACTTGCCTTACAGCAGCATCACCCACGGACTTTTGGCTGAGTTGGCGCACCAGCGCGGTGCCTTGGGACAAGCCCGCGAGCATTACGAAAAAGCTCTGGCGCTGGTCGAAAGCTTACGCAGCAAACTCGCACTCTCAGCACAACGCGCCGCGTTCTTGGGAGGCAAATACCAACTCTTCACCGCCTATACTGCTTTCCTTCTAAAATTACACCGGCAACACCCACAAGCCGGCCATGACCAATCCGCCTTTCACATTGTCGAGAGGGCGCGTGCCCGAAGCTTGCTCGAAGCCCTGATTGAAAGCCGTACACAGATTCGTCAAAGCGCCGAGCCCCTACTGCTCGAACAGGAAAATAACCTATTGCGACAACTTGACAGTCTGGCGGCAGCACAGGCTTTCTTCACTGCTAGCCATCAATCCGCGCCGAGTGTGGTGCTTGAACGAACCCAAACCAGACGGGATTTGCAGACGGCTTACGAACAGTTGCAAGGTCAGATTCGGCAGCGCACTCCCCGTTACGCTGCTCTTACCCAGCCGCAACCCCTGACGGCGACGGCCATCCAAAAACAAGTCGTCACCGATCCCGGCACCCTCCTGCTCGCATACGCACTCGGCGAAGAGCAAAGCTTTCTCTTCACCATCACCGGCGACACGTTCAACTACTACGAACTGCCCAAACGCGCGGTCATCGAACCGGCCACCACACGATTTTACGAACTGCTGACCGCGCGCAATCGCCCGGTCAAATTTGAGGAAGACGCCGCCCGCGCCGCGCGCCTGCGACAGGCCGATCAAGAATTGACCGATGCCGGTGTCAAACTGAGCGAGTTGATTCTCAAGCCCGCCGCCGCCGAATTGAAGAACCGCCATCTGCTGATCGTGGCCGACGGCGCGCTGCAAATGATTCCCTTCGCCGCGCTGCCGGAACCAGGAGCGAGGGAACAGGGGCTAGAGGCCAGGGCCAAACGCCAATCCCTAGCCCCAAGCCCCCAGCCCCTGATCGTCAAACACGCCATCACCTACCTGCCCTCGGCTTCGGTGCTGGGCGTCTTGCGCAACGAATTGAAAGATCGCAAGCCCGCGCCCAAAACGCTGGCCGTCTTTGCCGACCCGGTCTTTGACGCCGACGATCCGCGCGTGCCCGCAGCCGTGCGCGACCGCCTCGCCCGCGAACGCCAAACAACCGCGCCGGATAAAGCTGCCGAACCAGCGGCCTTCGCCGCTGAATTGACGCGCGCCCTCAAGGACATCGGCCTCGACGGCGCCCGCAGCGGGCTGGCTGCGCTGCCTTACACCCGCGCCGAGGCCGAACAGATTCTCAAGCTCGCCCCCGCCGGGCAAACCTTCAGCGCGCTCGGCTTTGATGCCACGCAGGAAGCCGCGTTGAAAGCGGAGTTGAGCCAATACCGCTACCTCCATTTCGCCACGCACGGCTTGCTGGACAACACCAACCCCGAACTGTCGGGCCTGGTGCTCTCGCTGCTGGACGCGCAAGGGCGCCCGCTGGACGGTCATCTGCGCATGGTCGAGATCCTGAACATGAACCTGCCCGCCGAACTGGTCGTGTTGAGCGCCTGCAAAACCGGCCTCGGCAAAGACGTGCGCGGCGAAGGGCTGATGAGCCTGACGCGCGGGTTTATGTACGCGGGTGCGAAGCGCGTGATGGTGAGTTTGTGGGATGTGAACGACAAGTCCACGGCGAGTTTGATGGGCGAGTTTTATCGCGGCTTGTTAGCGCAAAAGCAGAGTCCGGCGCAGGCACTGCGGACAGCGCAACTGTGGATGTTGAAGCAGCCGCAATGGCGGTCGCCGTATTACTGGGCGGCGTTTGTGCAGCATGGGGAACCGCGTTGAGGGTTAGGGTTGTTTGAGCAGTTGTTGGACTTGTTCAACGCCAAGTGACGTGGCTGGCCCTTGTCGCGTTGCCGCGCTTAAGGCATCCAACAGCGCGCGCGCGCGTTTGCGTTCGGCCACTTGAAACGCTTCAGCAGCGTACCGCCGTGCCGCGGGCTGATCGCCGCGCGCTTGCGCCGTCTGCTTCAACTGCAACAGCACAGCCGTGAAGCGTTGATAGGTTTCGCTTTTATGCTGAAAAAAATAAGCGTGCTCTTCGGGCGCGCTGAGCCGGGCGCGTATGCCTTCGAGCGCCTCGATGGCCTGCCGATAAAAGGCACGCGCCTGATCGGTTTCACCCTGTCGTTCGGCCACCCGCGCCAGCCCGTAACAAGCGCGCCAAACGTGATAGTGCTTATTGCGTTCCCGCGCAAGCGGCAACACTTGCTGAAACGTTTCCGCCGCGCGGGTCAGTTCGCCCGTTAGGAGCAAGAGTTCGGCGAGGCTATTGCCCGCACGCAGTTGCGGCTCCAGAATGTTGTTCGTGCGCGCCACTTGCAGGGCCTGTTGCAGCGCGGCCGCAGCCTGTGCGGTTTGCCCCGCTGCTCTGAATAAGAAAGCCTGCGACTCGTAAACCAACGCGCGCGGGATGCGTTGGTCAGGCGGCGCGA